>NZ_JBEPEQ010000001.1:0-176868 GCF_040300925.1 Micromonospora sp. NPDC000207 | reverse complement strand
GTGGTGTCTGGATTACCTTGGTGAGTTGTTCCGTTGTCCTCGTCCCCGCGGGCGGGGGCGTCGAGGCCATCGCCGCGACCCTGCGCAAGCAGCGCTGGCGGGTCGCGGTCCGTGGTGACGAGGTCTCCGCCGAGAAGGGGTACGTGAAGGAGAGCGGCAACCTGCTGTTCCACTTCTCCCTGATCGCCGTGCTGATCACTTTCGCCCTCAGCTCGTGGTACGGCTGGAGCGGCAACCGTCTGCTGGTGGCCGGTGAGGACAAGGCGTTCTGCAACACCCGCCAGCAGTACGCCGAGACCGACCTGGGACCCCGGGTGACCGACGCCGACCTGCCCGGGTTCTGCCTGACCCTCGACGAGTTCGAGGCCCGGTTCACGGAGTCCGGCCAGCCGGAGTTCTTCAACGCGCGGGTGAGCGCCGAGGAGCCCGGTCGGGAGGTGCGGACCGCGGACTTCTCGGTGAACTCCCCGCTGCGCCTCGACGGGGCCAGCGTCTACCTGCTCGGCCACGGGTACGCGCCGATCATCAGGTACACCGACCGCAACGGGCGGGCCCAGACCAGCATCGTGCCGTTCCTGACCACCGGGGACATGGGGCTGACCAGCGAGGGGCTGGCGGCCTTCCCGGACGTCAACGTCGACCCGGTGACCGGGGAGCGCAACCCGGACCTCCAGGTCGCCTTCGAGGGGATCTACCTGCCCACCGCTCCGCAGGAGCCGCCGTACGTCCGCTCCGAGTACCCGATGGAGCGCAACCCGGCGGTCCTGCTGATTCCGTACCGGGGGAACCTGGGTCTGGACGCTGGTATCCCCGGCTCGATCTACCAGCTCGACCAGCGTCAGGTCACCAACGGGAGGCTGGAGCAGCTCGGCGAGGCCAAGCTGATGCGTCCCGGTGAGTCGTGGACCCTCGACGACGGTACGACTGTGGAGTTCCTCGGCACCCGGCGCTACATCACCCTCTCCGTCCGGCACGACCCCGGGGCGACGATGATGCTGGTGAGCAGCGCGGTGCTCCTTGTCGGCCTGCTCGGTTCGCTCTTCGGTCGTCGCCGCCGGGTGTTCTTCCGGGTCGGTGCGGCCCCCACGAGTGGATCTCCGACAGGCAGTAGTAGCTTGGTCGAGGCCGGTGGTCTTCCGCGTACCGATCAGCCCGGGTTCGCCGACGAGTTCGCGCAGCTCGTCAAGGTGATCGGGGGCGGCGGGAAGGACCCCGGTGCGGGTCGGGTCGATCAGGACCCGCCCCGGACGCGAGAAGGGACCGAGTGATGTCCGCGCTCTCCGATCAGGTGGTGTCGATCGCGATCCTGGTGTACCTGGTCGCGATGATCGCCCACGCCGTCGAGTACGCCCTCGGCAACACCCGGACGATGTCCCGGGCAGCCACGCCCGCCCGGGAACTGGTCGGAGTCGGTGCCGGGGCTGCTTCCGGTGTCGGGGCGGCTGATGCTGAGGCGGCCTCCGGTGATGCGGGGGCTTCCGGTGCGGGGGCGTCCGGTGGTGCGGCTTTCGGTGGTGCGGGGGGGTCCGGTGCGAAGGCGCCGGGGAACCGGGCCCGGCTGGCCGGTCGGATCGCCGTCGTCGTCACCGGGCTCGGAGCACTGCTCCACCTGGCCGCGCTGGTCACCCGGGGAATCGCCGCGAGCCGGATGCCCTGGGGCAACCTGTACGAGTTTGTCCTGACCGTCTCGTTCATCGGGGTCGCCGCCTGGCTCGTGGTGCTGTGGAAGGTCCCGTCGCTACGTCGGCTCGGCCTGTTCCTCACCCTGGTCCAGGTGTTGCTGCTGGCCACCGCCGAGCTGGTGCTCTACGTACCGATCGTGCCCCTGGTGCCGGCGCTCAACTCGTACTGGTTCATCGTGCACGTCTCCACAGTCGTCTTCGCCTCCGGGATCTTCCTCCTCGGCGCGGTACCGGCAATCGCGTTCCTGATGCGCAACGGGTTCGAGCAGGGCAAACGCAGCTTCCCGTACACCATGGCGAAGCGGCTCCCGGCGGCGGCCAGCCTGGAGCGGCTCACCTTCGGCCTGCACGCCTTCGCCTTCCCGGTCTTCACCTTCGGGGTGATCGCCGGGGCGATCTGGGCCGAGGCGGCCTGGGGTCGGCCGTGGGGCTGGGACCCCAAGGAGGTCTGGTCCTTCATCTCCTGGGTGGTGTACGCCGGTTACCTGCATGCCCGGGCCACCCCGAGCGTCAAGCGGAACGTGGCCGCCTGGTTGGCCGTCCTCGGCTTCCTCACCATGCTGATGAACCTGTTCGGCGTGAACATCTTCTTCGAGGGCCTGCACTCCTACGGCGGCCTCTGACCCGACGGCCACCCTCGATGCAGTTCGTATAACTACACTTATAAGAAGTGTGGTTATACGAAAGGTGTGCCGTCGTGAGCTGGTCCAAGCCGACAGGAATCTTCGACCGCGACGTGGAGTGGTCCGAGCTGAGTCGGTTCGTGGCCGACGAACGGGCCGGTGCCACCCTCGGCGTGGTGAGCGGCCGTCGCCGTCAGGGCAAGACCCTCCTACTGTACGAGCTTGCCCGGGTCACGGAAGGGTTCTACTTCGGTGCCACCGAGGCCACCGGTACCGAGTCGCTGCGGCGGCTTGGCGAAGCGATCGGTCGGCACACCGAGGCGCCGGGGCCGGTGCACCTGCCGGACTGGGCGGCGGCGGTGGACGCCCTGCTCGCCCTCGGCCGTGACCGCCCGGTCACCGTGGCGATCGACGAGTTTCCGTACCTGGTCGGGGCCGTTCGGGACCTGCCGTCGGTGATCCAGCACGCGTTGACCCCTGGCCGCCCCGAGCGTACGCAGTCCAGGACCCGCTTGCTGCTCTGCGGTTCGGCGATGTCCTTCATGGGTGGGTTGCTGGCCGGCTCGGCACCGCTACGTGGGCGAGCCGGCCTCGAACTGCCGGTCCAACCACTCAACTATCGCGCGGCGGCGCAGTTCTGGGGCCTCAGCGATCCCACCCTGGCCGTGCAGGTCTTCGCGATCGTGGGCGGTACCCCGGCCTACCGGCGGGAGTACGTTCAGGACGACGCCCCGACCGGCCCGGCTGACTTCGACGACTGGGTGGTTCGGGCGGTGCTCAACCCCGCCCGCCCGCTGTTTCGAGAAGCGCGGTACCTGCTGGCCGAGGATCCCGATCTGCGCGACACCAGCCTCTACCACTCCGTTCTGGCTGCGGTGGCGGAGGGGAACGCGACCCGGGGCGGCATCGCGGGTTTCATCGGGCGCAAGTCGACCGACCTGCAACACCCGCTCACCGTACTGGAGGACGCGGGTCTGCTCGTCCGCGAGCCCGACCCCCTGCGCAGTGGGCGGAGCCGGTATCGCATCGCAGAGCCGCTCGTCACCTTCTATCAGGCGGTGATGCGACCCGCCTGGACCGCTCTGGAACAGCGCCGTGGAGCCGACGTGTGGCGGCGGTCGCAGCGCCGATACCTCAGCGCCGTGCTGGGACCCAGCTTCGAGGAGATGGTCCGGCAGTGGACGCTGCTCTTCGCGGATCCGGAGAGCGTCGGTGGCGTCGTCGCGGAGGCGACCGCTGCCACCCTGACCGATCCGGCCACCCGGACCAGCCATGAGCTCGACCTGGTCGCCTTCGGTGAGCCACCCCTCGGCGACGGCCCGCGCCCACTGCTCGCCATCGGCGAGGCGAAGTGGGGCCGGCTGATCGGCAGGGCGGAGCTGGAACGGCTGGAGCGGGTACGGAATGTACTGCGGGGTCGACCCGGCATCGACGCCGCCGGTACCCGGCTGTTGCTGGCCAGCGCCGAAGGCTTCACCGACGACCTGCGCGCGACCGCCGCCCGCCGCGACGACCTGGTCCTCGTCGACCCGCGACGTCTGTACGAGGGCGACTGAAACCGAGAGATGTGAAACGCCACGACACACGGCCGTCAGCGCCGCGACCCCTTTTTTCTTCCCCCCCCCGGCGGGACGATCCGGCAGGTGACGAGGCGGGCGGACCGACGAGCGCTTTCGGATGTGGTGATCGGCCGACGTCGGGCGGGCAGATCCACTATCGCTTGATGAGCGGTTGCTCGACCTGGCGGGTGACCTGATAGTTGATCTCGGGCAGGTCGGCCAGCAGCCGGAAGATCTGGCCGGGCTGCCCCGTCAGCCCGGTTCGTCCTCGTCTGCCGGTGGCCGGGGCTGGCGGTACGTGGCGATGTACGCCTCCACGTCCGACCGCAGCCACACCGAACCGACCGACAGCGTTTGGAACGGTCGCGGAAAATTCGGATGCATCGCGATGGCCCGGAATCGTGACCGGCCGACGCCCAGCATCTTCAAGATCTCGCCAGCGGCGACGAGTGGACCTGGAACCTCATCGGTCATAGCCAGCAAGGTAGAACAGCGCGTTCGCGTCTCGGTTGACACGTTAACTAGAGCACGCTAAGGAGGTCGCGTACTCAGAATCGTGTCGATCAAGGCGCGATGAGCTGAACGTGTCAACATTGACACGGGGGTGGCTGAGGGTGTGGGATTGGTGACGCGGTACCCCCGGTTCGGTGGAGGCTGAGTCCCGGCGGGCCGGGGTGCCGCGATGATCCAGCCCAGCTCCGGAGGCAGGCACGCCATGGCCGGCAAGGAACCCGTACTGATCAGGTTGTCCTGGTTCGTCCTGGCCTACCACCGGCAGCGGACCTGCTGGACGTGCCGCCCCGATGGGTGTTGTCCGCGCGTGGAGCTGGCGCGTCGGCGTATCCGGGCCTGGCTGCGGTTCGGGTCGAACCGGGGCGGCGCGGGCAACCGCCGGGGCACCTGGTGACCGCGCTGGCGGTGCGGCCGGTCGTCGCCGGAGAGGTCAGGGCGGGGGACGTCCTGCACGTCACCCGGACCGCGAGTGTCCAGTTCGTCCGGCGGCCCATTCTGTTCCGGCTGATCCGGGTCAAGGCCGAGTGGCTCACCTACGCCGGCTGGGTCTGGCTGGAGGGTTACGAGTTGAACCGGAAGGGCGAAGCTGTCGCTCGGCGGAGGATCTTCGTCAAGTGGGCAGGCCTTCGGCTGGTGTCGCAGCAGGCCTGACCTCCACCTGGGCACCCGGTCGTCGGGGGTGGTCGGCCGGTACGGGAGACTTGGGGGTATGGCGGCTCGTGGGTTCCCGTACCAGGATCTGAAGGACTTCCTCGCGGCGTTGGAGAAGGCGGGGGAGCTACGCCGGGTCAAGGCCCCCGTCGACCCGACCCTGGAGATCAGCGAGATCGTCACCCGGACGGTACGGGCGGACGGGCCGGCGTTGCTCTTCGAGCACCCCACCCGGGGCGAGATGCCGGTGGCGGTGAACCTCTTCGGCACCGAGAAGCGGATGGCGATGGCGCTCGGCGTCGAGAACCTCGACGAGATCGGCGCCCGGATCGGGGAGATGCTCAAGCCGGAACTGCCTGTGGGGCTCTCCGGGATGATGGACGGCCTGGGCAAGGTGCGGCAGCTCACCTCGATGCCGCCGAAGAAGGTCAAGTCCGGCCCCTGCCAGCAGGTGGTCTACCGGGGTGACGACGTCGACCTGGACCGGCTGCCGGGGCTGAAGGTGTGGCCGGGCGACGGCGGGGTCTTCCACAACTTCGGGCTGACCCACACCAAGCACCCCGAGTCCGGCAAGCGGAACCTGGGGCTCTACCGGTTGCAGCAGCACTCCCGGAACACGATCGGGATGCACTGGCAGATCCACAAGAACTCCACCGCCCACCACGCCGTCGCCGAGCGGTTGGGCCAGCGCCTGCCGGTGGCGATCGCGATCGGGTGCGACCCGGTGGTGGCGTACTCGGCGAGCGCGCCGCTGCCCGCCGACATCGACGAATACCTGTTCGCCGGATATCTGCGCGGCGAGCGGGTCGAGATGGTCGACTGCCTGACCGTCCCGTTGCAGGTCCCGGCGCACGCCCAGATCGTCCTGGAGGGTTACCTGGAGCCGGGGGAGCGGCTCCCGGAGGGACCCTTCGGCGACCACACCGGCTTCTACACCCCGGTCGAGCCCTTCCCGGTGATGCACGTGGAGTGCGTGACCATGCAGCGGGACCCGGTCTACCACACGATCGTCACCTCCCAGCCGCCGCAGGAGGACCACGGACTCGGCAAGGCCACCGAGCGGATCTTCGCCCCGCTCCTGCGGTTCCTCATCCCGGACATCGTCGACTACGACCTTCCGGCCGCCGGGGTCTTCCACAACTGCGCGATCATCTCGATCCGCAAGCGGTACCCGAAGCACGCCCAGAAGGTGATGAACGCGATCTGGGGGGCGCACATGATGTCCCTGACCAAGCTGATCGTGATCGTCGACGAGGACTGCGACGTCCACGACTACAACGAGGTCGCCTTCCGGGCCTTCGGCAACGTCGACTACGCCCGGGACCTGCTGCTCACCGAGGGGCCCGTCGACCACCTGGACCATGCCTCGTACCAGCAGTTCTGGGGTGGGAAGGCGGGCGTCGACGCGACCCGCAAGCTCCCCGAGGAGGGCTACCACAGGGGTTGGCCGGAAGAGATGACCATGGCTCCCGAGGTGGTCTCGCTCGTCGACAAGCGCTGGAAGGAATACGGCATCTGATGTCCGCCACCGCCGAGACCCCCGGGCGGGTAAGGGCCTTCCTCAACCTGGTGGCGATCGAGCACTCGGTCTTCGCCCTGCCGTTCGCCTACCTGTCCGCGTTGACCGCCATGCAGGTGAACGGGGGACGGGTCCGCTGGCTCGACCTGCTGCTGATCACCGTGGCGATGGTCGGGGCGCGGACCTTCGCGATGGCCGCCAACCGGATCCTCGACAGGCGGATCGACGCCCGGAACCCGCGTACCGCGAACCGGGAACTGGTCACCGGGGCGGTGAGCGTCCGGACGGCCTGGACCGGCGCGGCCGTCGCCCTGGTGGTCTTCCTCGCCGCCGCCGCCCTGCTCAACCCGCTCTGCCTGGTCCTCGCCCCGCTGGCCGTCGTCCCCCTGGTGGTCTACCCGTACGCCAAGCGGTTCACCGACTGGCCGCACGCGGTTCTGGCGATCGCCCAGGCAGTCGGCCCGGTCGGTGCCTGGCTGGCGGTCACCGGCACCTTCGACGGGTCCTGGCCCGCCTGGCTGCTCGGCGCGGCGGTCGGACTCTGGATCGGCGGGTTCGACCTCATCTACGCCTGCCAGGACGCCGAGGTGGACCGGGAGATCGGGGTCCGCAGCGTCCCCGCCCGGTACGGGCTGCGGTTCGCCCTGCACGCCTCCACCGTGTCGCACGTGGTGACGTTCGGCCTCTTCGTCTGGTTCGGTGCCCTCGTCGGGTTCGGGTGGCCCTGGTGGGTCGGGCTGGTCCTCACCGCGCTCGCCTTCGGCTACCAGCACGTCGTCGTCACCCCGACCGACCTGAGTCGGGTCAACAGGGCCTTCTTCACCGCCAACGGCTTCGTCGGGATCGCCCTGTTCGCCTTCGCCCTGCTCGACCTGGTCCTCCGCCTCGGCCTGCGCCCCTGACGCCCTATCTCACCCCCTGACGCCCTCGGTCACCGCCTGACGCCCTTCCTGACCCCCTGACGCCTTGCTCACCGCTGGTAGCGGGCGCTTTCCAGGGTCCAGTCGATGGTGCCCCGGACCGCCTGTCCGACCCCGTCGAGGTGGGTGGTGACCGACTCGTCGAGCGCCGGACCGAACGACGGGAGCCGGGCGCGCATCGTCACGAAGCTGTCCATCGCCGCCCGCCAGCGCTGGGCGACGAGGGCCACTGCGGTGTCGACGGGTACGCCCCGTTCGGCGGCGACGGCCAACACCAGGTTGTGTCCGCCACCGGTGTCCCGATCCCGATCCAGCGAGGCCAGGTCGTTGTACCAGGAGAGCAGGTCGTTGCCGAGTTCGCCGATCCGGCGTACCGCAGGGTTGCGCCAGACCGCCTCGGGCAGCGGACGACCGCGGACGAACTCGATCATCGGGTACGACACGTACGCCGCCGAGGTGGCACGCCGTAACCGGACGTACTCCTCGACACCTGGCCTGCGGCCCTGCATCCTGTTGGTCCGTTCCCGCCAGACGCCGTCGAGGTGGTCGGCGACCGCGTCGGCGAACCGGGTCCGCCAGGGGTGCGGCATCCGGCGGCGGGGCTCCTGCCAGGCGCGGGCCAGCAACCGGCGGAGCGGGCCGGTGAACCCGCTGGGGCCGAGCCGGGTGCCGTGGCGCAGGAGGTTCAGCACTGCCCCGCGCAGGGCACGGATCTGCTCCGGCGGCATCGCCGTCGGCCCGTCGCAGGCGTCGTCCACCAGGAAGAACCAGGTGTAGAGCGTGCTGATCACCCGCAGGTCGGCGGGGTCCGCGTCGGGATAGAGCCGTCCGACGTACGCGGCGAACCGGGCCCGGCGCAGGTGGTCGCCGGTCGCCTCGTCGGGGATGATCCCGAGGTCGGCCAACTCGTCGCCCAGCCACTCCTGCACCTCGTCGACGTGTGGGGAGCACCGGGACGGCACCGGACAGGCCGACGCGAGCTCCCGCAGGGTCTCCTCGACCACTGACGTCCCTCCCCGGCCGGGCACGATGGTGCCCGCAGCATGCCAGGCGTCCGGGACACCCGGACACCCGGGCGTACTTCACCCAGGGTGACCAGCGGCTTCGGCAGGAAAGCCGATGGAGGGCCGGTCGAGCGGCCGGTGGAGCGCCCGGTCGAGCGCCGGTCGAGGGGCGGTCGAGGGTCGGTGCGGGGGAGGTCGGCGCGACCAGGCACGCTGGGGGGTATGCGTGAACCATGGGTGGTCGGGGTGTCGGGCGCGTCCGGAACCCCCTACGCCGCAGCTGTGGTCGGTGGGCTCCTGGACGCCGGGGAGGCGGTGGACCTGGTCGTCTCGCGGGCGGCCCGGCTGACGATCCTCGACGAGACCGGCCTGTCGTTCCGGGACGCACACTGGGCCGACGACCTGGCGGCCTGGCTCGGTCGGCCGGTGAACGACGCCGATGTGCGGTACTGGCCCGCCGGTGACCTCGCGGCCGGACCGAGCAGCGGCTCCTACCGGGTACGAGGCATGGCCGTGGTCCCCGCCAGCACCGCCGCCTGTGCGGGCATCGCCGTCGGCCTGTCCAAGGACCTGTTGCAGCGGGCCGCCGAGGTGAACCTCAAGGAACGCCGCCCGGTGGTGGTGGTACCCCGGGAGACCCCGGTCACCCGGAGTCACCTGGAGCACCTCATCGCGTTGCACGACGCCGGTGCCGTGGTGTTACCGGCCAGCCCCGGGTTCTACGGTGCCGGAGCGTCGGCGTCCGCCGCCCAGCTCGTCGACTTCGTGGCCGGGAAGGTGCTGGACGCCCTGGGCGTACCGCACACGCTCTTGCGGCGCTGGTCGGGCGAGTTGAACGCGGACCGTACCTGAGTCCGGCGGAGCCGGTCGGGGTACGGTCGCGGGCCGGGCACGAGGCCCGACCCGTACGACCACGGTGGCGTCAGTACATGCCGGCGTTCGCCGGGCCGGGACCGGTGGTGGCCGCCGGACCCGCGTTGCGCGGCCTGTCGACGTCCTCCCCCTCCTCCAGCATGCCCTCGCCTTCCAGCAGGGCTCGTACCTCGGATTCCCGAAACCGACGATGCCCACCTGGAGTCCGGATACTGCCGATCCGGCCGGCAGCCGCCCATCTCGTCACAGTTTTCGGGTCCACCCGAAACAGCGCGGCCACCTCACCTGGTGTCAGCAGGCGATCTCCAGTGTCCACAGCCCCCTCCTCGCGTCGACGAAGCCCTCGGCTGAACCACACTGCCCCCGGCTGGTGCGAGCCCAGAGCCGTCATGAGGGACGTATGGCAATTACAGCACCGGCGACCAGGGCTGTCCGGCAAACGTGAAAAATGCACGGAGTGGGCTGTTGGTAGTGTCTGTAGGCCGTGGACGCCATCGACCTGAGCCTGTTGGAGCTGCTGCGCGGAAACGCCCGCCTGTCCTACGCCGAGCTGGCCCGTCAGGTCGGACTCTCCGCCCCCGCAGTGCACGAGCGGGTCGGCAAGCTGGAGTCCGGTGGGGTGGTCCGGGCCTATCGGGCCGAGGTGGCGCCGGAGGCGATCGGGCTGGGCGTGACCGCCCTGATCGGGATCGTCGAGGACTCCGGGGGCGACACCGACGACATGCTGGAGGCGTTTCGCGGGATCGCCGAGATCGAGTCCTGCTACTTCATGGCCGGGGTGGAGTCCTTCCTGCTCAAGGCCCGGGTCGGGACCATCGCCGAGTTGGAACAGTTGATCGTACGGCTGAACCGGACCTCGGGGGTGGCTTCCACCCGTACCACCATCGCGCTCTCCACCAAATGGGAGAACCGCCCCCAGCCGGTCCCCCCGCCGTCGGCCGGGTGAGCCGCCCGCCCCCGTCCCACCCGCCAAGCCCCGTCCCAGGCGTACCTGAGGATGTTTCGCTGTTACCGTTCCGCTGTGACACAACTGGACCGGGGCGAGGCGGCCCGACGGGCGTGGGTCACCGAGGCGATCGCCACGGTCGAGGCCGACGCCAACCGCTCGGCCGACACCCACCTGCTGCCCTTCCCGCTGCCCCGCGCGTGGGGGATCGACCTCTACCTCAAGGACGAGTCGGTGCACCCCACCGGCTCACTGAAGCACCGGCTGGCCCGCTCCCTGTTCCTGTACGGGCTCTGCAACGGCTGGATCGGACCCGAGACCACTGTCATCGAGGCGTCCTCAGGCTCGACGGCGGTCTCCGAGGCGTACTTCGCCCGGATGCTGGACCTGCCGTTCATCGCCGTGATGCCGGCCTCCACCTCGCCCGAGAAGATCAGCCAGATCGAGTTCCAGGGCGGCCGGTGTCACCTGGTGCAGGACCCGGGGAAGGTGGTGGTGGAGGCCCGGTGGCTGGCCGAGGACTCCGGCGGCCACTTCATGGACCAGTTCACCTACGCCGAGCGGGCCACCGACTGGCGGGGCAACAACAACATCGCCGAGTCGATCTACGCCCAGCTGGCGTTGGAACGGCACCCCGTACCGGAGTGGGTCGTGATGGGCGCCGGCACCGGTGGGACCAGCGCCACCATCGGCCGGTACGCCCGGTTGCGCCGGCTGCCCACCCGCCTCTGCGTGGTCGACCCGGAGAACTCGGCCTTCTACCCGGCCTGGCAGAGCGGTGACTGGTCGCTGCGGATCGACAGGGGCTCGCGGATCGAGGGGATCGGCCGACCCTGCGTGGAACCGTCCTTCCTCCCCTCTGTGGTGGACCGGATGGTCCAGGTGCCCGACCCGGCCTCCCTGGCGGCGATGCGGGCCGGATCGGTGGTCCTCGGTCGGCGGGTCGGCGGCTCCACCGGCACCAACCTGTGGGGTGCGTTCGGGCTGATCGCCGAGATGCTCGCCGACGGCCGTACCGGCTCGGTGGTGACACTGATCTGCGACGCCGGGGACCGGTACGCCGACACCTACTACGCCGACGACTGGGTGGCCGAACAGGGCTACGACCTCGCCCCCCACCTGGCCACCATCGACAGGTTCCTCACCACCGGGGCCTGGCCGCAGGGGTAGCACCGCCTCAGCGGGGGGCAACCCGTTCCGCCAGCCCCGGATAGTGGCGGACGTAGCCGTCGGGGTCGAGGGTCAGGTCGGCGGTGAAGGTGCCGCTGGCGAAACCGACCCGCCCCGCACCGGAGGCGGTGTAGACCTGGTCGCTGGGCACCACCACCAGGCCGGGCAGCAGGACCCACGCCACCGTGATCCGGTGTTCGGTGCCGTCGGGGGCGTCGGCGAGCCCCAGACGTCGTACCGGCAGGGTGTTGAACAGCACCGACCCGGTGAGGTCGACGTCGACAGCGTCGGCCAGCCGGTCCGGGTCGTCGGTGCCGGGCAGGCCGGCGGTCGGATGTCCGGCGGCGGCCAACACCCCGTCCAGGTCACCCTCCTCGTTCGTGGTCACCCGCCAGCCGCTGCTGGTCTGCTCCAGCCGTACGCTGCGCGCCCAGCCCGCCCCCTCCGTCTGGACGTCCAACCGTTCGGTGGCCCAGTCCGACCCCGTGGTCACCGTGTACCGGCAGGTGTAGGGCACCGGGTCGACCGCCACCAGGGTGCCCCGCGCGGCCAGCCCCTGATCGTCGGCGACGAGGGCGTGGTCGGCTCCCGGGATGTCCGTCCGGCTCCAGAAGAGCGACTTCACCATGGTTCCGGAGGCTACGGCACCCGACGGGTCACAGCAGCCGATGCGCGAAGGTCACGCAGGACGGGTGCCGCCCCCCGAACACGAACCGGCCGCCGCCACCGGTCGCCGGGAGGGCGACTGGTGACGACGGCCGGTCGAGAAGCGGAAACTCAGCTGGTACGCGCCGGCGGACGCCCGCCGAAGCCCCGGCGGTCGTCACGCTGGTACCTGTCGTCCCGGCCACGACCGTCGGACCGGAACCCGCCCCGACGGTCTCCGAACGACTCACCGGCGCGCTCGCCCCGGTCGCCGAAGCGGCGCTCGCCCTGGGGGCGGTCGTCGAAGCGGCGCTCACCCTGCGGGCGGTCGCCGAACCGGCGCTCGCCCTGGGGGCGGTCGCCGAACCGACGCTCGCCCTGCGGGCGGTCGCCGAACCGACGCTCACCCTGCGGGCGGTCGCCGAACCGACGCTCACCCTGGGGGCGGTCGTCGAACCGACGCTCACCGAACGACTGTCCGCCGGAGGCGCGCTCACCCCACTGCCGGTCACCACCGGCCCGGTCGTCGAAGCGTCGGGCCGGCCGGTCGCCGAACCGGTGCTCGCGGCCGGGGCGGTCGTCCCGACCACCCTGGCGACGGTCGTCGTAGCGGGACCCACCCCGGTCGCCGTATCCACCCCGGGAGTCCCGGTCGCCGAACCGGCGCGGGCCACCCGAGCGACGCGGAGCCGCAGGCTCCTCGCGCACCGGCACCCCACTGGGCTCACGGGCCCCGACCAGATCCGCGAGGGCCTGGTCACCGACCCGGACCCGGGTCTGCTCCGGTGCCACACCGGCCCGCTCCATCATGGCGAGGGTGGTCCGACGCTGCTTGGGCAGGACCAGGGTGGCCACCGCCCCCGACTCACCCGCCCGGGCGGTCCGCCCGGCCCGGTGCAGATAGTCCTTCGGGTCCTTCGGCGGATCGATGTGCAGCACCAGCGTCACACCGTCCACGTGGATGCCCCGGGCTGCCACGTCGGTGGCGACCAGCACGTTCGTCCGGCCCTCCTTGAACTCGGCGAGGGTCCGCGTCCGCATCCGCTGGGTCTTGCCGCCGTGCAGGCCACCGGCGCGTACGCCGACTGCAGCGAGCTGCTCGACCAGTCGGTCCACACCGAGCTGGGTACGGGCGAACAACATGGTCCGGCCGTCCCGGGCGGCGATCGACGCCGTCACGGCGAACTTGTCGTGCGGCGGGATCAGCAGCATGTGGTGGTCCATCGTGGTCACCGTCGCGGTCGGCGGCGCGGTGGAGTGCGTCACCGGATCCGTCATGAACCGCTTGACCAGGGCGTCCACGTCTCCGTCCAGAGTGGCGGAGAAGAGCAGCCGCTGGGCGTCGGCCGGAGTCCGGGCCAGCAGTTCGGTGACCTCCGGCAGGAAGCCCATGTCGGCCATCTGGTCGGCCTCGTCCAGGACCGTCACCTCGACGTCGTCCAACCGGCAGACCCCGCGCGCGATCAGGTCGGCGAGCCGCCCCGGGGTGGCCACCACGATCTCCACACCTCGGCGCAGGGCGTCGATCTGCCTGTCGTACGGGACCCCACCCACGGCGGTCTTGAGGAACACCCCGACCGCCTTACCGAGCGGCATCAGGGCGTCGTTCACCTGCATGGCGAGTTCCCGGGTCGGCACCAGGATCAGAGCCCGGGGGTGCTGCGGCCGAGCCCGCTGACCGGTGGAGACCCGGGCGAGCACCGGCAGGCCGAAGGCCAGGGTCTTCCCGGAACCGGTCTGCCCCCGGCCGAGTACGTCCCGACCGGCGAGCGCGTCCGGCACCGTGGCCCGCTGGATCTCGAACGGGCTGGTGATTCCCTGCCGGGACAGCGC
The DNA here is from genome assembly GCF_040300925.1 of Micromonospora sp. NPDC000207. NCBI lineage: Bacteria > Bacillati > Actinomycetota > Actinomycetes > Micromonosporales > Micromonosporaceae > Micromonospora > Micromonospora sp. NPDC000207. The sequence goes on along the minus strand of NZ_JBEPEQ010000001.1, from coordinate 162,930 downwards.
CTGGACCAGCGGCCGGGGCAGACCCAGCGCGCCGAAGTCCACGACGGTCTCGTCCGGTCCGGCAGTGGCGTCCGTGCCGGTCTCGTCCGGTCCGGAGGCGGCGTCGGCCGCCGGGGTGGCCTCGGCGGCTGCGGTGTCGCCCGTGGGGGCGGTCTGGTCGATGTCCCCGGCGCTGGTGGCGGGAACGAGATCGCCGAGGGCCTGCGCCGACGTGGCGTCCTGCGGCGTGTCGAGGGCGGACAGGGGCGTGCTGACAGCGGTGGTCGTCAAGAAAAACCTCTCGAGCGGGGCGCATCTTCGCGATGGCCCGCCACGACAGGTAACGCCGCCGGATCGCCCGCAAGATCGCCCAAGGGCGCGCCGGGCGCGCCAGGTCAGTGATCAGTGCAAGTGTACTGCGTCGCTCCCGGCTCTCCACGACACTCTCGGCGGGTAGTGGGCGGGCTCACCCGCCGCATACCGTACGAGAGACGTCTTCCCAGGTCAGGCCGGGTCGGGTGGGGTGAGGGTCAGGCCAGGCCGCCGAACAACCCGTCCATCAGGTCCCCGGCCAGCAGGACGACGAGCACACTGATCGCGACGAGCAGGGTCAACGCGACGGCCAGGACGATCACCACCCGGGTGTTGCTGGACTTCTGGTTGGCCGGTTCCGCCCAGCCCTGCGCCAGGATGTGCCCGGTCAGCGAGCCGGAGTTCTCCACCGCCGGATTCCCGGACGGGAACGACACCGTGTTGAAGCCGGGACCGTCGGTGGTGCTGCCGCCGTACGCGGCGGTGGCCAGGTCCGGGCCGCCGTCGTACCCCTTGCTCCCGGCCTGCGCCGAGGGCCGCCAGGCCGACTCGGCCGGTGCCGTCGTCGGTAGGGCGGCGGTGGCGGGCGCGGAAGGTCCGCCCCAACCGGCGTTCGGTGCCGGGGCGGGCGCGGCGGCGCTGGTGGCGGGCGGAGGCGGGAAGGACGGCGGGTTGCCCCACGGGGTGGCCGGCGGTGCGGAGGTGGGCGGCGCGGGTGAGATCGAGGCGGCGACCGGCGGCCCGGAGGTGGGCGGTGCGGGTGAGGCAGGCGCGGCGACCGGCGGGGCGGAGGTCGGCGGTGCCACGGCACCGGAGCTGACCGGCGGAGGCGGGAAGGGCGGGGCCGGCATCGGACCGGGCGGGGACGGTGGTGGCGGAATCGCCGGACCCGGCGGCGGCACCGGGGGACCGGGCACCGGGGGGACCGGCCCCGGCGGGGTGGGGGCCGGTGGTTGGGGCCGGGGCGGTACGGGGACCGGCACGGGAGCCGGGGTCGGCTCCGGGTCCGGCACGGGCGGCTTCGGCGGCTCGGTCGGCCGTGGGGTCGGCTCCGGCACCGGGGCGGGCTCCTGTGGCGGTGCGGGCTCGGGCCGGTCCGGTTCGGCGGGGGCAGCCGGGGTGGGAGTGGAGCCGTACACGTTCGCCCGGCTCGTGGAGGTCCCGGTGGCGGCGGCGGCCTCGGTGGCCGAGACCGGGGTCAGGCCGGGAACTGCGGCGCTGGCCCGCGCCGGGGCGGTCGGCTGATGACCGACCCGCTGCCCGGGTAGGGAGGAATTCGGGGAGGGGCTGCCCGACGGGGTGCCGGCACCCGCCACCGGGGCGGCGGAGGTCCCCGGCCGGCGCTCCTGCGTCGACGACTTTGCCCGGTAGGTGGTACCCGAGGGAGCCCGACCCGTAGTGGTCTCCTGCGGGGGCGTGGCCCGGCCCGTGACACCGACCCGCGCCGTACCGCCCGCGACACCGACCCGCGCCGTACCTGTCGCCGGGGTGGCACCGCCCGCCTGCGGAGTGGGGGAGCTCGGCACGCTGGCTCGGCCGGTCGGTGCCGGTCCCGGCACCCGGTCGGCCTGTTCGGGCGCGGATCCCGGATCGACAGCCGTTACCGGAACCTGCTCTTCGCCCATGCTCGCCCTCCGCACCAACGCCCCGCATCCGGCCCCGGAAGGGGAGCCGGTAATGCCTGGGTGTCACGGTGCCACATTCCGGCCCCGCAGCACAGCCGGAGCACCCGGTTACTCCCCGCGATCACCGGCGGGGCGACCGGCAGGCCGGGTGGAGGCCGTCCCCGGGCCCGGTGTCGGGCTCAGTCGACCGGGTGGGCGCTGTCGCTCGGCCTCGGCGTACCACCGGCGGCACCGCTCGTCTCGGCCGAGGGTGAAGGGCTGCCCGACGGGGTGGGGTCGGGGCTCTCCGACGCGGGCGGCCCGGTGGTCGGCGACGGTGGCGGCGTGGTCGGCGTCGGGCTCGGCTTCGGGGTGGTCGGCCCCGGAGTGGGGGTGGTCGGCCCGGGGGTGGGGGTGGTCGGGCCCGGGGTCGGGTTGGTCGGCAGTGGCTTCGGCGAGGTGGAGGGCTTCGGCGTCGGCTTCGGAGTGGCCGACGGCGTCGGCGTCGGCTTCGCGGCGGGCGGGGTGGTGGCCGGCGGCTTCGTCTCGGGGACCGCGCCGACCACCCGGGTCGCCGCGTACAACCGGGACCATCCGACGGGGGAGACCTTGACCACGTCGCCGGTGGTGGGGGCGTGGACCATCTTGCCGTCGCCGATGTACATGCCCATGTGGTGGATCGACTGCCAGCTGCTCCCGTTGGCGAAGAAGACCAGGTCACCGGGGAGGAGGGCGGTACGGGGGACGGTCCGGCCGCTGGTGTGGCGGTACTGGTCCCGGGCGACCCGGGGCAGGCCGAAGTAGTCCGCACCCTTTGACCGGTACGCGGCCCAGACCAGGCCGGAGCAGTCGAACGTGTCCGGACCCTGGGTCGCCCACTTGTACGGGTCACCACGCTGGGCCATGGCGTACCGGACGGCTGCCAGAGCACGCGGGTGGGCGGTCAGCCCCTGGGAGCTGCCCCCGTTGACGTACCCCGCGCCGAGCTGCTCCTCGGCGGCGTCGCGCTGCCGCTCGATCCGGACCAGCTGCTCGGAGTTGTCCCGACGCAGCTTGAGGAGCTTGGTCTCCTGGTCGCGGCGGGTCTTGTCCAGGACCGTGTACTCGCCCCGGGCGTTGAGCGCCGCCAGCTCGGCGGAGTTCAGCTCCTGGACGGCGGCCTGCTCGGCGGCGCGGGCCCGGGTCAGCTCGCCACCGGTGGAGGTGGTGGCACCGGGGGCCTTGTCACCTCGGGAGATCCGCTGGAGCTGGCTGAGGTGGTGCAGGTCCTGACCGAACTCGCCGGGGGGCAGCGCTGCGGCGGCCTTGAGCGTGTCCGCCGCCGCCTGGTCGGCCTTCAGCTGTGCGGTGGTCAGCGCCTGCCTGGCGAGTTCCAGGTTCTGCTTGGCGGTGGCCAGTCGGGCCTCGGTCTCGGTCCGCTTCTGTCCCAGCCCCAGCACCTGGTCGCTGACCAGCCCGAGCTGCGTCTCGGCGAGGGCGATCTGGGTGCCCAGGGGTCCGGCGGTGAGGTTCGTCGGCACCGTGGTCGGCGCACCGCCACCCGGCAGGGTGGGGACGCCGGGCTGCGCCGGGTCGCCGGGAATTTGCAGGCCACCTGCGGCGATCGGCCGGGAGCCGCTGTCGGGCACGGTGGAGGGCAGCGGTGGGTCCGCGTACGCGGGGGCGGAGAGGATCGCCGAGGCGACAGCGCCGAGCAGCGCGGCCCAGAGCCTCGGGCGCAGCACCGGCGAGATCACCGGGCGCCTCCGTGTCCGTCGCCGCCCGTGCCCGCTGTCGACCATCCCGCTCCTCGTCCCGCAGGTCGCGCGTGGTGGGCGCGACGGGTCGGGTCCGCTACTGGTGTGGCGTCCCTTACCTGTCCTACCGCACCTGGTCCGCGATGTCGATACGCGAACGGGTCACAGGAACCTGAGAGCACGGTGAGTTGCCCGACCGTACCGAGACGCTCTCGGGCGTCCGACGTAGGCTCGACGCGTATCGCAGGTGGAAGGGACGAGGCTTTCGATGGACGCCGGACTCAAGCGTGAGCTGGAAGCGAAGGTGTACGCCGGGGAGCGGCTGACCCGGGAGGACGGCGTCGCCCTGTACGACAGCGACGACCTGGCCTGGCTGGGTCGGCTGGCACACCACCGGCGTACCGAACTCAACGGGGACCGGGTGATGTTCAACGTCAACCGGCACCTGAACCTGACCAACGTCTGCTCGGCGTCCTGTGCGTACTGCTCGTTCCAGCGCAAGCCGGGCGAGAAGGACGCGTACACGATGCGGATCGACGAGGCGGTCCGCAAGGCCAAGGAGATGGAGGACGAGCAGCTCACCGAGCTGCACATCGTAAACGGCCTGCACCCGACGCTGCCCTGGCGGTACTACCCGAAGGTGCTGCGCGAGCTGAAGGCCGCCCTGCCGAAGATCAAGCTCAAGGCGTTCACCGCCACCGAGGTGCAGTGGTTCGAGAAGATCAGCGGTCTCACCGCCGACGCGATCCTCGACGAGCTGATGGACGCCGGCCTGGAGTCGCTCACCGGTGGTGGTGCGGAGATCTTCGACTGGGAGGTCCGACAGCACATCGTGGACCACGCCTGCCACTGGGAGGACTGGTCGCGGATCCACCGGCTGGCACACCACAAGGGCATGAAGACGCCGGCGACCATGCTCTACGGACACATCGAGGAGCCCCGGCACCGGGTGGACCACGTCCTGCGACTGCGTGAGCTCCAGGACGAGACCGGCGGGTTCGCGGTCTTCATCCCGCTGCGCTACCAGCACGACTTCGTCGACTCCGCCGACGGCAAGATCCGTAACCGGATCCAGGCCCGGACGACGATGGCCGCACCGGCCGAGTCGCTGAAGACCTTCGCCGTCTCCCGGCTGCTCTTCGACAACGTGCCCCACGTCAAGTGTTTCTGGGTGATGCACGGGCTCTCGGTCGCCCAGCTGTCGCTCAACTTCGGCGTCGACGACCTGGACGGGTCGGTCGTCGAATACAAGATCACCCACGACGCGGACTCCTACGGCACCCCCAACACGATGCACCGCGACGACCTGCTCCACCTGATCTGGGACGCCGGTTTCCAGCCTGTCGAGCGCAACACCCGCTACGAGGTGGTCCGGGAGTACGATCCCGCCCCGCCCCTGGCGCAGCGGCGCGCCGAGCCGCAGCAGGTCTGGGCCTGAGTCACCGCGTACCCTGGCCCCGGCATGAGTGAGCAGAGTGGTTTTCCCCGACGTGACGCCGAAGGGCGCATCCTGACCCTCGGCGACCTGCTCGGGGTGGCGCTCGCCGGGGTGGTGATCGGGGCGTTGGCGCTGGTCCTGTTCGACCTGGCGTTCGCCTGGTTCGGCGCCGGCGAGTTCGGCCAGGCGAACGGTTGGCTCGCTGTCATCCTCCCGGCCTGGCTGTTCTGGGACGACTTCCGTTCCTGGGAGTTCGGTGCCGCCCGGGTGGTCTCGGCGCTGGTGGCGGTAGTGGTCGGGGTGGTCGTCGGACTGGTGACCGCCGGGTTGGTGGCGGGGTTGCCGTCGCTGGCCTCGGGTGCCCTGGGCGCGGCGGCCTGGACTGTGACGTACGCGGTGGTCTGGTTCCCCGGCGTGCGATGGCTGGCCCGCCGGACGGGTTGACCGGTACGCCGGGGGCGCGGGTCCCCCGGCGACGTGGAGGAGGAGTGACTGGTGAGCGCGGCGGTCAAGTACACGCTGGGCCGGGTCGGGCTGTTCGTCGCGGTGCTCGCGGCGCTCTGGTTCGTCCAGATGAGCCTGTTCCTGAAGCTGCTGCTGGCGCTGGTCTTCTCCGCTGCCCTGTCGTTCCTGCTGTTGCGGGGGCTTCGGGACCAGATGGGCGAGGAGATGGCCGGTGCGGCGGAGCGCCGCCGGGTCGAGAAGGAGCGGCTGCGTTCCGCCCTGGCCGGGGAGGACCAGCCCACCGACCCCGACACCTCGACCGGCTCCGGAACGTCGGCCGGTTCCGACACGTCGACCGGTTCCGGAGCCTCGGCCGGGCGTTCGGCGGACGGGCCGGAAGACCCCCGCTGACCTGGGTGCTCGGAACGTCGGCGGGTGACGCCGGTTTTCCTCCACGGCGTTCGAGGTGAAGCTCGTTGCCGGCATGAGGATCCGGTCGGGATGATTGCCTCAGCGACGCATGTTGATATGACCATGTGAGTGGGCGTGGAGAGCCTGACGCAGAACGCGGCAGGCGCGCCCGAGGAGGCTCGCATGATCCGTATCCCCCTCCGTCGACACCTGGCGTTCGCCATGGTCGTCGGCCTGTCGCTGGTGGCCGCCGCCACCGCGCCGGTCTCCGCCCGGCCCTCCCCCGACCGCGACACCGGATCGGCCACCGTCGAGTACCGGGTGCTCGGACCCCGTACGATCGCCGACCGCAACGCCGTCGCCGGGACCGGAGCCGCCATCGACTTCGTCGAGCACGGGGTGCTGCACGTCTCGGCCACCCGAGCGGAGGCGGCCCAGATCACCCGGCTGGGCTTCCGGTTGGAGGCGGTCCCCACCGCCGGCGAGCACGGCCACGACCACGGCGACGACTTCAGCACGATGGGCTTCCCGGCCGCCGACAGCAACTACCACGACTACGCGGAGTTGACGGCGGTGGTGAACAAGGTGGTCGCCGACCACCCGACCATCGCCCGCAAGATCAGCATCGGGTCGTCGTACCAGGGTCGGGACCTGATGGCGGTGAAGATCTCCGACAACGTCGCCACCGACGAGAACGAGCCGGAGATCCTGTTCAACTCCCAGCAGCACGCCCGCGAGCACCTCACCGTGGAGATGGCGATCTACCTGCTGAACCTCTTCACCGACTCGTACGGTTCGGACACCCGGGTCACCAACATCGTCAACACCCGGGAGATCTGGATCGTCCCGACTGTCAACCCCGACGGCAGCGAGTACGACATCGCCACCGGGTCGTACCGGTCCTGGCGGAAGAACCGGCAGCCGAACAGCGGCTCGTCCTTCGTCGGCACCGACCTCAACCGCAACTGGTCGTACCGGTGGGGCTGCTGCGGCGGATCGTCCGGATCCCCCGCCTCGGACACCTACCGGGGTCCGTCGGCCTTCTCCGCGCCGGAGACCGCAGCCCTGCGCAACTTCGTCAACAGCCGGGTCGTCGGCGGGGTCCAGCAGATCAAGGCCAACATCGACTTCCACACCTACTCCCAGCTGGTGCTCTGGCCGTTCGGCTGGACGACCGCCAACACCCCCACCGGGATGACGGCCGACCAGTACAACACCTTCGCGACACTGGGCCAGCAGATGGCCGCCACCAACGGGTACACCCCGGAACAGTCCAGCGACCTGTACGTCACCGACGGGGACAGCATCGACTGGATGTGGGGGCAGCACGGGATCTGGGCGTACACCTTCGAGATGTACCCCGGCTCCGCCTCGGGGGGCGGCTTCTACCCGCCCGACGAGGTGATCCCGGCCCAGACCTCGCGTAACCGGACCGCTGTCCTGCTGCTCAGCGAGTACGCCGACTGCCCGTACCGGGCCATCGGCAAGCAGGCCCAGTACTGCTGACCGAGTGAGGAGGGGTCCCTCGTCAGCGGAGGGGCCCCTCCCGACCTTTCGGGGTGGTGCAGCGCACGTCACCCGGTGCCACCTGCGGTAACGAAGTCGGCCGGAGGTGCGCTACGGTGCTAGCGACCGTCCCGCAGCGAAGCCGGTGTGAAACCGGAGCTGTCCCGCAACTGTGATGCCCCGTCCGTACCGCGTGCGGGGACGAGCCAGGTCGCCTACGGCACGGTCGCGACCCGCGCTCTCGAGGAAGGGCGCCTCGCGGACGGCGGCCACCCTCTGCCCTGTCGGCGAAGCACCAGGCTCCTCGGCCGACAGGAGGCACCACCGATGTCCAGACGTACCCCTCGGATCTTCGCGGCGGTGACCGCGGCCGTCGCGCTCGCCCTCGCCGGCTGCGCACAGAACTCCGACGAGCCCACCACAGCGCCCAGCCCCGGCAACGGGTCCGCCTACCCGGTGACAGTCGGGGAGCTGACCCTCGACGCGCGGCCCGAACGGATCGTCTCGCTCTCCGCGACCGCCACCGAGATGCTCTTCGCCATCGGGGCCGGTGACCAGGTCACCGCCGTCGACGACCAGTCGAACCACCCGGCCGAGGCACCGAAGACCGACCTGTCCGGCTTCCAGCCGAACGCCGAGGCGATCGCCGGGAAGAATCCGGACCTGGTGGTCCTCTCCAACGACATGAACAAGATCGTGGATCAGCTGACCACGCTGAAGATCCCGGTCTTCCTGGCCCCGGCGGCGACCACTCTGGACGACTCGTACCAGCAGATCACCGACCTCGGGACCCTCACCGGCAACGCCGACGGCGCCGCCGACGTCACCAAGCGGATGCGCGACGACATCGCCAAGCTGGTCGCTGACCTGCCGCAGCGTGCCGAGAAGCTGACCTACTTCCACGAGCTGGGACCGGAGCTCTACTCCGCCACCAGCAAGACCTTCATCGGCTCGCTCTACAGCCAGGTGGGTCTGGAGAACATCGCCGACGCCGCGGACCCGGACGGCAAGCAGGGCGGCTACCCGCAGCTGTCCCAGGAGGTCATCGTCCAGGCCGACCCGGACTTCATCTTCCTGGCCGACACCAAGTGCTGCCAGCAGTCGGCGGAGACGGTCAAGGAGCGTAGCGGCTGGTCCGGGCTGACCGCCGTGAAGAACAACCAGATCGTCGCCCTCGACGACGACGTCGCCTCGCGCTGGGGTCCGCGCGTGGTCGACCTGCTGCGGGCGATCGTGGACGCGGTCGCCAAGGTCCCGGCCTGACCCTCCACTCCGACATGACCCACCGGCCCGGTGCGACGACCCGGTCCGGCGTGCCCGCCCGACCCGGCGGCGCGCCGGCCGGGTTGCGGCCGGGCTGGTTGGTCGCCGGCCTGGTCGCCGTCGCCGTGGCGCTCGTCGTCGGGGTGTCCCTCGGCCCGGTCAGCCTTCCCCCGCTCAGCGTCGCGGCGGAACTGCTCAACCTGATCCCCGGCGTACGCCTCGACAGTGGCCTCTCCGAACGGGAGATCGCCATCGTCACCGAGCTGCGGCTCCCCCGGGCGGTGCTCGGTCTTCTCGTCGGCGGGCTGCTCGCCCTGGCCGGCGGCTGCTACCAGGGGGTGTTCCGCAACCCGCTGGCCGACCCGTACCTGCTGGGGGTGGCCGCCGGTGCGGGACTGGCGGTCACCACGGTCATCGCCCTCGGGGGCGCGGCCCTCGGCGCGATGCCGGTGACCGTCCCCCTGGCCGCGTTCGGCGGGGCGCTCGGTGCGGTCCTGATGACGTACCTGCTCGGTTCGGCACAGGGCCGCCACCGGTCACCGGTGACGCTGATCCTGGCCGGGGTGGCGGTCTCCGCGTTCCTCTCCGCCGGCCAGACCTACCTGCTGCAACGCAACGCCGACAGCATCCAGCAGGTCTACTCGTGGTTGCTGGGCCGGCTGGCCACCGCCGGGTGGGGCGACGTCCGGATGGTCCTGCCGTACTTCGTGATCACCGTGGCGGTGGTGCTCCTGCACCGGCGGGAGATCGACGTCCTCTCCCTCGGCGACGACGAGGCGACAAGCCTCGGGCTGCACCCGCAGCGGTCCCGGTACCTGCTGATCGCCGCCGCCTCCCTCGGCACCGCCGCGGCGGTGGCCGCCGCCGGGCTGATCGGCTTCGTCGGGATCATCGTCCCGCACGCCCTCCGGCTGCTCGCCGGATCCAGCTACCGGGTGATCCTCCCGCTCTCCCTGCTCTTCGGCGGGGCCTTCCTCACCCTTACCGACGTCGTCGCCCGGACCGTCGCCGCGCCCGGGGAGATCCCCATCGGGGTGGTCACCGCCCTGCTCGGTGGCCCGTTCTTCGTCCTGGTCCTGCGGACCAGTCGGCGGCTGACGGTATGAGCACCGAACATCTCCCCACCTCGGCGGGACCGGCCGTCCAGGTCCGGGACCTGCGGGTCGACCTGGGCGGGGTGCCTGTCCTGTCCGGAGTCGACCTCACTGTGGAGGCAGGCGAGTGGGTCGCCGTGATCGGCCCGAACGGCGCCGGGAAGTCCACCCTGCTGCGCGCCGTCGGCGGCCTCCTGCCCGTGACCGACACCGTCACCCTCTTCGGTACGCCCAGCGCGGCCTTGCGGCGTCGGGACCGGGCCCGGACGGTGGCCACCGTCGCGCAGTCCCCGGCAGTACCACCCGGCATGGCGGTGCTGGACTACGTCCTGCTGGGCCGGACCCCCCACATTCCGGCCCTCGGCCGGGAGTCGGCCGCCGACCTCGCCGCGACCTGGGACGTCCTCGCCCAACTCGACCTGCTCGACTTCGCACGCCGGGAGTTGGACACCCTCTCCGGCGGGGAACGACAGCGGGTCTTCCTGGCCCGGGCGTTGGCTCAGGGCGCCACCCTGCTGCTGCTCGACGAGCCGACGAGCGCCCTGGACATCGGCCACCAGCAGGAGGTGCTGGAGTTGGTCGACAGGCTACGGCGCGAGCACGGGCTCACCGTACTGGCCACGATGCACGACCTCTCCCTCGCCGGTGAGTACGCCGACCGCCTGGTGCTGTTGGCGCAGGGGCGGGTGGTGGCGGTCGGTCCACCCCGGGAGGTGCTCACCGAGGAGCTGCTGACCGAGCACTACCGGGCCACCGTACGGGTGATCCAGGGCGAGCACGGCCCCGTCGTCGTCCCCGTCCGACGCCCCCGCAACCGACACCGGTGACCCGAGCCGCACCCCCTGCCCCAGGACCGAGCCGCACCCCCTGCCCCAGGATCGAGCCGCACCCCCTGGCCCGGGGGCTCGGCGGCGAGAAGGGGACCCCTCTCGACCGTGTGCGTCAGAAAGAGGCGCTTCCCCCGGGGCGGAGGGTGACTATCCAGAAGAGGGCGCCTTGGGGGTCGCGGAGTGCGGCGGTCCGACCGGCGGGGGCGTCCATCGGCGGGACCAGCACGTCACCGCCCAGTTCGGTGGCGCGGACCGCCGCCGCGTCCGCGTCGGCCACCGCGAAGTACACAGACCAGTACGCGGGCAGTCCGGCGGAGAACCCGTCCCCGATCGGCGGCATCATCCCGGCGACCACCTGGTCCCCGCACCGCCAACCGGTGTAGGTGACGGGGTCGGTGGAGTGGTCCTCCGGCTGCCAGCCGAAGACCAGCTCGTAGAAGGTCTTCGCGCCCTCCGGGTCGGGGGTGACCAGTTCGGTCCAGCTCATCGCGCCGGGGGTGTTGAACACCTCGGCACCGCGCATCTCCATCGGCTGCCAGACGCTGAACGTGGCCCCGGCGGGGTCGGCGAAGACCGCCATCCGCCCCTGGTCGAAGATCTGCAACGGGGGGACCACCACCTGTCCGCCGGCCGCCTCGACCCGGGTGGCGACCAGCTCCGGGTCGTCGGTGGCGACGTAGGTGGACCAGATCGGCACCTGTTCCGGGGTGGCCGGGGGGCCGATCCCGGCGGCGGCCAGCCCGTCCAGGAGGAAGGTGGTGTACCCGCCCGCCTCCGGCTGGGGGGTGACCCGACCGGTCCAGCCGAAGAGCTCGGTGTAGAACCGCTTCGCTGCGGCCAGGTCGGCGGTGGCCAGGTCGGCCCAGCAGGGCACACCCGGTGGTACGTTCGCCACGCCTGCCCCCTCCGCCGAACCGGTTCCGGTGACGCCGGACGGGGCGCCCCCGTCCGAATCGTGGCACCGACGCGTCGACCGGCGCAGCCGAACCGGTCAGATGGGGCGGGCGTACGGTTCAGCTGAACCGGCGTCCCTCGTCCCGTCGGTAGGCCCATCCGGCGAGTGAGCCGAGGGCGACGATCCACACCCCGAGCATGACCAGCGAGAGTGGTTCGGGTCGGAAGTCGCCGACCGCCGCCCACATCAGTTCGACGGCTCCCCGGGTCGGCAGGTACGGCGCGATCGCCTCGATGAAGCCGGGGGCCTGACCGGGACTGGAGAGCAGCCCTCCGCCGAAGGCCAGCGGGAAGAAGACGACCTGCGCCACGACGATCGCCGCCTTGGCGGGCAACGAGTATCCGATGGCCAGCCCCATCAGCGTGAACGGCACCGAGACCAGGCCGACGGCGGCGGCGGCGAGGGCGAGTCGGGCCAATCCCGTCCGGGCCTCGGTGAGGGTCGCCGCGATCACCACCACGGGGATCAGGGACAGGTAGGTCATGGCCAGCCCGGCCAGCACCCGACCGGCGAACCGGGGGGCCGACCCGGCGGGCAGGGTCCGCAGGTACGGGTCCCAGGGCAGGGCGCGGTCCTCGGCCACCCCGATGCCGTACTGGAAGATGTTGGCGCTCATCACCGCGAAGGTGACCATCGCGGCGGTGGCGTACGTGGCGGCGACCTGCTCGTCGCCGACGGCCGGTACGACGAAGAAGATCATCGCGGCGGCGGGGAAGAAGGCGCTGCCCACCACGGCGATCGGGGTTCGGAACAGTTCCAGCAGCTGGTAGCGGGCGTGGGCCAGGGCGAGTCGCACTGCTGTCTCCTCAGGCGGTGGTCGGCACGTCGGCGTCGGTCCGGTTCCCGGGGATCGGCACGGCGTCGGTCCGGTTCCCGGTGGTCGGCGTGTCGGTGTCGGTCCGGCCGTCGGTGGTGATGGCGAGGAACGCCTCCTCCAGCGAGGTGGGGCGTACTTCCAGGTCCCGGAAGTCGACGTGGGCGGTGACGAGGTCGCGGACCAGCTGGTCGGCGTCGGCGGTGAGCAGGTGGACCCGCCCCTGCGCGTGTTCGACCCGGGCCACCCCGGGCAGCTCCGGGAGGCGGTCGGCGGTGAGGCTGACCCGGCGCAGGCCCACCACGCCCCGGACGGCCGAGACGGTGTCGTCGGCGAGTACCCGGCCCTGCCCGATCACCACCACCCGTTGCGCCAGGGCCTCGATCTCCTCCAGGTAGTGGCTGGTGAGCAGCACCGTTCCGCCGTCGGCGTGGAAGGCCCGGACGGCCTCCCACAGGACGTGTCGGGCCTCGACGTCCAGGCCGGTGGTCGGCTCGTCGAGCAGTACCAGTCGGGGTCGGCCGACGAAGGCCAGCGCCACCGCGAGCCGCCGTCGCTGCCCGCCGGAGAGCCCGCCGGTCTGTCGGCGTACCAGGTCGGTGAGGCCGAACCGGTCGAGCAGTTCGTCACGGGGGACCGGGTCGGGGTAGTGCCGGCTGACGAACTCGACGACCTCCCCGACCCGCAGGGTGCCGGGCAGCCCGGTCTCCTGCGGGGTGGCACCGACAGACCGCCGGTACGCCGGGTCACGCGGGTCGCCACCGAACAGCTCCACCCGTCCGGAGCTGGGTCGGCGTAGCCCGACGAGCAGGTTGAGCAGTGTCGACTTGCCCGCGCCGTTGGGACCGAGCAGCCCGACCAGTTCACCGGCGCGTACGTCGAGGTCGACCCGGTCGAGGGCGAGGACGTCGCCGTACCGCCGGGTGGCCTGCTCGGCACGGGCGAGGATCATGTCGGCTCCTTCTTGTCTGCGGGGTTGAGCAGGGCGTGGATGGTGGCCGTGTACTCCTCGAAGGCCAGCTGCCCCCGTCGGGTGAGGGCGATCAGGGTGGTGGGGGTCCGCCCCCGGTGGGTCTTGGTGACAGCGACGTAACCGGCGTCCTCCAGCTTGCGCAGGTGGACCGAGAGGTTCCCGGCGGTCATGCCGAGGATCTCCTGGAGCCAGGGGAAGGCGGCCTGGTCGCCCTCGCCGAGGGCGGAGAGGGAGGCGACCACCCGGAGGCGGGCCTGGGCGTGGATCACCGGGTCGAGTTCGGTCACCTCCGGCCCCGGCTTCGTCCCTGGCTCCGACCCCGGCACCGCAGCCGACTCACCAGTCCGGTGAGGAGCATCCCGCCCCCACCGGCGACGGCGACGACGAGGGAGTGCCAGCCGGGGCCGGCGAAGGTGCCGACCAGGTTGACGACGATGACTGCGACGCCGAGGAGGAAGAGTCCCCGGTCCAGGAAGACGGCCCCGCCTGCCATGAGCAGGATCCCGGAGATGCCCACCGAGAGCGCCGACCAGAGCAGCCCGGTCAGGTCCGGCGGGAGTGTGTCGGAGACCCGGGTGGCGACCGCGAAGAGGGTCAGGAACGCCAGCGGCCAGGACCAGCCGTACCAGGCGCCCCGGCGGGCGGAGGAACCGGCGACGTGGCCCTGGGACCTGATCCCGGCCACTGCGGTGATCACCCCGGCGATGCCGAGCAGGGTGAACAACGTGGCCAGGGGCAGCCAGTCCGGCATGGCGACGAGGGGCTCGTCGGTGGGAGGGAAACGGAGGAAGAGCAGCCCGAAGCCGATCAGCCAGGCCGAACCCCAGGGCACGTAGTAGAGCAGGGGGTCCGGTTCGAGGCGGCGGGCGGCGGTGGCCCGCTGCTCGTCGATCAGGCGCAGGGCGGCGGCCGGGTCCTTCGGCGGCAGGTCCTCGTCGGTGTTCACGCAAACTACTTTAAACCGCAAAGTCAATGGGGGCCAGCCGGCGACGAGCGGGGGCGGCGTCGGGTGTCGACGCCGCCCCCGCTCGATGCCAGGTCAGCGGGGTGAGAGAGGACGGATCAGGTCACTGGTGCCCGGAGCGGTGACGGGCAGCGTCAGCGGGGCGACGGCGGCGGAACGCAGCGTCTCGGCGGAACCGGACTCGGTGGCCGGACCGCAGAGGGCGGTGACGACGAACCCGAGCTTCGCCTGCAGGATCGGGTCGGGCTGACCCGGCACCGCGTAGTGGGTCACGTTGTCGGCGATCGTCACCTGCCGGGTCCCGTCCGGCGAGTGCAACGACAGGGTGCTGTGACCGAAGACGACACCGTCGTGCCCCCACGCCGGCCCGCAGGGCAGCTCGACCTGGTAGATGCCCAGGCCGTACCCGCCCACTGTCTGTTCCGGGACCATCGGTACGGTTCGCTGCATCTCGCGCAGCTCCTTCTCGCCCAGCACCCTGCCGGTCAGCAGCGCCCGGTAGAACCGGTTCAGGTCGTCGGTGGTGGAGACCAGCTCACCGGCCGTCCACGCCCAACTCATGTTGTAGACGCTGAAATCGCGCAGCACACCCTCGTACCACGGCAGGTAGCCCTTGCTGTGCGGTCCGGCGATCCGTGGCTTCGTGCCCGGGAAGACGGTGTGCCGCAGCCCGAGCGGCTTGATGATCCGCCGGGTGATCTCCTCGGTGGCGGACCTGCCGGTCACCTTCTCCACCACCAGCCCGGCCAGGACGTAGTTGGTGTTGGAGTAGGAGAACCCCGCCCCGGGTGCTCCGGTACGCGGCATGTCCAGCCCGATCCGGGCCAGCTGACGCGGGCTGAACGTGCTGTCCCGGTGCTCCTCGACGCCCTCGGGGGTCGAGAAGAGGACCGCGTCGTACGTGCCGATGCCGCTGGTGTGGTTGAGCAGCATCCGTACGGTGACCCCGCTCGGGGCGAGGTCCGGCAGGTACCGGGCGACCGGCGCGTCCAACGCCACCCGACGCTCCCCGACCAGTTGCAGGACGGTGGCCGCCACGAAGGTCTTGGTGATGCTGCCGACCCGGTGCCGCATGTGCGGCTGCATCGGCCGACCGGTGTCCACGTCGGCCACCCCACTGGCACCGCTCCAGACACCCCGGCCGTCCCGCGCCTGGGCCAGCACCCCCGGCATGCCCGCCTCGGTGACCTTCGCCAGGTCGGCGGCGAGGACGTCGGCGGGCATCCCCGGGGGACGTCCCGGCCGCCCTTCGGCGAGCGCCGGGGTACTGCCTCCGACCAGGACGGCCGATGCCACCACCGCCCCACAGGCGGCCGACAGCAGGCGGCGACGTGCTCTGTTCATGTGCCCTCCCTCGGGGGACGAAACAAGACACGTTCATCCTCTGGCCCCGAGTCCAGTGACGAATCCCGCTGGATGTCGACATCGGAATGGTTCCCGGGGAGGACCGACGGCACCGACCGGTCCCCCGCACGACGGACCCCGACGGCTCACCCGTCACCGGTCAGGACGACGGACGGAACGACTCACCCGTCACCGGCCAGGGCGGCGGGGAGCGGCTCGGTGTGCACGACGGTGAGGCGGGAGACCGCCCGGGTCAGGACCACGTACAGGCGGTTCGACCCGCGCGGCTCGGCCGCCACGATCGCCGCCGGTTCCACTGTCACCACGTGGTCGTACTCCAGGCCCTTGACGGCCGTCGCGCCGACGACCGTGACCCGCGAGTCGGCGGTGACGTCGTCGGCGGTCGCGGCGGGAATCCCGGCGTCGGCCAGTGCCGCCCGGAGGCGGTCCACTGTCGCGTCGGCGGCGATCACCCCCACCGACCCGTCGTGCGCCAACGCCGCCCGGACCTCCGCCACCGTCGCCACCACCGGATCCGCCACGGTACGCACCTCCAACGCCCCGTCCCGGCGCAACGACTCCGCCGGGGGGACGTCGACGGCGAGCGTCGCCAACAGCCGGTTGGCCAACTCCACGACGACGGCGGGCACCCGGAACCCGACAGTCAACGGCACCACCGCCGCGTCCGGCTTGCCCAGGTGGACCAGGGACTCCCGCCAGTCGGTGGCGGCCCACGGGGCGGTCCCCTGGGCCAGGTCACCGAGGAGGGTCACCGACCCGTGCTCGCTGCGCCGGGCGAGCACCCGGCACTGCATCGGGGAGAGGTCCTGTGCCTCGTCGACCACGACGTGCCCGAACCCGGGCGGACGCTCCAACAACCCGGCGACCTCGTCGACGAGGACCGCGTCGGCGGCGGTCCAGCGGGTCGTCTTCGGGGTCCGGCCGATCCGGCCCGACCGGAACAGCTCCTGCTCCTGCGGGGTGAGCAGCCCGTCGGCGGCCTCCGCCAGCCGCTGCCCGTCGGTGCGGAGCAGGTGCAGCACCCCCTCCGGGGTCAGCGGCGGCCAGGCCGCGTCGAGGAAGGCCACGACCGGCCCGACCCGGCCCATCCGACGCAGCCAGGCGTCGCTCGGCGACTCGGCGCGCCGCTCCTCCGCCTGTCGTTGCAGCAGAGCCACCACCCGGGCCCGGACCCGCTCCCGGCCCACCGCGTACGGCAGCCCCTCCGCACGGGTCTGCGCGACGATCCGGTTCAGCGGGTCGACCCCGATCCGCCACCGGTACGAGCCGTCGGAGACCTGTATCGGCTCGGTCGCCCCGGACACGTACGCGTCGACGGCCCGGCGGAGCACCTCGGCCAGCCGTACGTCGTGTTTCAGGGCGGCCACCTCCGGGGGGTCCACAGCACGTACCGGAGTCCGCGCGACCAGATCGTCCACTGTGGTCTGTTCGACCTCCACCTCGCCGAGGGCGGGCAGGACGGCGGCGATGTACGCCAGGAAGGCCCGGTTCGGCCCGACCACGAGCACACCCGAACGACGCAGCCGCTCCCGGTGCAGGTAGAGCAGGTACGCGGCCCGGTGCAGCCCGACCGCTGTCTTCCCGGTGCCCGGGGCGCCCTGCACACAGATCGAGGTGTCCAGGTCGGCCCGGACCAGTTCGTCCTGCTCGGGTTGGATGGTGGCGACGATGTCACGCATCGGCCCCGACCGGGGACGCTCGATCTCGCCGGTGAGGATCCGGCTGGCCGTACCCAGCTCCTCACCCCGTTCCAGGTGCTCGTCCTCGAAGCTGGTCAGCGTCCCCCTGTCGAACCCGAACCGGCGGCGGACCGCCACCTGACGGGGGTCCCGGGCACCGGCCCGGTAGAACAGCCGGGACAGTGGTGCCCGCCAGTCCAGCACCAGGGGCTCACCCGTCTCGTCGGTGACGTGTCGCCGCCCGACGTGGTACGCCCGACCTCCGTGCTCCGGATGGGTCAGGGCGAAGGTGAGCTTGCCGAAGAACAGCGGTGCGTCCGGGTGGTCGGCCAGCTCGGTGACCCGCCGGGACAGGTGCCGACCGAGCTGCTCGGCGGTGTACGCGTCCCCGGCCACCCGGTCGCCGGTGGCGTACAACGCCTCGGCCCGTTCCCGCATCCGCCGCAGGGCGGCCCGGGACAGGGTCAGGTGCGCCTGCTCGGCGGCGAGCGGGTCGGTCGCGGTGCGGGTCGTGTCGGCTGCGGTGCGGTGCGGGTCGGCTGCGGTGCGGGTCGGGTCGGTCGCGGTGCGGGTCGGGTCGGCTGCGGTGCGGGTCGGGTCGGTCGCGGTGCGGGTCGGGTCGGCTGCGGGCACGATGCACTCCGGCTTCGGTGGGGTGCTGCTCGCGTCTCCGGGGCGGATGGCCGACGCCCGGCGCGACGACGTCCGATGCGGTGCGTGCTCACCTCGGCCGTCAGACGACCCGGGACCCTACCGTCTTCCGTCAGCGACCTGCACCGCTTTTCCGACGGGGCGGACCTCGGCGGAGTCGGTCGTAGGCGGCGGGGATACGGTCGGGGCATGGCTGAGCGCGTCGCCCGACCACGAGTGGGGCACATCCAGTTCCTGAACTGCCTGCCGATCTACTGGGGGCTGATGCGGTCAGGGGCGCTCATCGACGTCGACCTGCACAAGGACTCCCCGGACCGGCTCAGTGCCGCCCTCGTCGCCGGGGACCTGGACATCGGGCCGATCTCGCACGTCGAGTACCTGCGGCACGCCGACGAACTGCTGCTCCTGCCGGACCTCGCGGTCGGCAGCGACGGCCCGGTCCTGTCGGTCAACATCGTCTCCACCCGTCCGCTGGCCGACCTCGGCGACGGGAAGGTGGCGCTCGGCTCGACGTCACGGACCGGCGTCCTCCTGGCCCAGCTGCTGCTCGGCGAGCGGTACGGGGTACGCCCCGAGTACTTCCGGTGCCCGCCCGACCTGACCCAGATGCTGCTGGAGGCCGATGCCGGGGTCCTCATCGGCGACGTGGCGCTCCGAGCCCTCTACGAGGCACCCCGGCGTGGGCTGGAGGTCACCGACCTCGGTCAGGCCTGGCAGGAGTGGACCGGTCTGCCGATGGTCTTCGCCGTCTGGGCCGTACGCCGTGACTTCGCCGCCGCCCACCCGGGGATGGTCAAGGAGGTGCACGAGGCGTTCCTACGATCGCGTGACCTCTGCCTGGCCGAGCTGGACCAGGTCGCCGAGGCGGCAGCCCGGTGGGAGCCGTTCGACGCGGCGACGCTCGCCTCGTACTTCCGGGTCCTGGACTTCTCGCTGGGCGAGCGGCAGGTGGCCGGGCTGCGGGAGTTCGCCGGTCGCGCGGCGGCCGTCGGGGCCGCCCCGTCGCTTCCTGCGGGCGGCCCGGCGTTCTTCACCGGCTGACCCGCCCGCTACTTCGCTGACCCGCCCGCTACTTCGCTGACCCGCCCGCTACTTCGCTGACCCGCCCGCTACTTCGCTGACCCGCCCGCTACTTCGCTGACCCCGCCCACGTCTGCGGGCTCTCGGGGTGGTGAGAAGGGTGCCCCCTATGGCCGTAGGCGTTAAAAAGGGGCCCTTTCTTCAGGGGCGGCGCAGGAGGGTGTCGGTGACCTTCTCGCAGTTGTCCATGCCGTACTCGTACCCCCGGTTGATGGGGTAGCGGAGCATCACGCCCATCGTCCAGTCCTCGCCGATGGCGAGGCAGTTGACGTGGATCTCCTGCTCTTCGATCCGGTCGACCCAGCCGTTCTTGATGGCGATGGTCTTGCCCACCTTCGCCGAGAACGCCTTGCGGATGCCGAAGTCACCCGAGCCCCGGACCAGGCGCATCTCCTTGAGCAGCCAGTCGGTCCACTCCGGTCCGGCGGCGCGGCCGTCGGCGATGCACTGTCCCAGCCGGGTGGTGTCCCGGGGGGAGAGGTTCGTCCGGCTCCAGCCCTTGTCGTCGGCCACGCTGCTGTCTGTCATCTCGCAGATCCTGATCATCCGCTTGATCGACGCGGCCCGGCCGACCTCGGTGTAGAGCCGCTCGGTCCGGAGGTTGTCGCTGTCACGGATGATCAAGGTGGCGTCGTTGAGCTTGCCGTCACCGGGCTTCTCGCCGGCCTCGTCGGCGCGGCGGAGGTAGTCGGCCACGATCCAGGACTTGATCAGTGATGCGGTGGTGCTCGTCTCGTCCATGTTCTTCGAGCCGGTGATCTCGCCGCTGCGGGTGTCCATGACGCTCCAGCCGTACCAGCCGTCGATCTCGACGTCGATGCTGGTGCTGGTCAGGTCGAACGGGAGCGGGTCGGGCGAGGGGCTGGGCGACGGGGTCGGCCGGGAACTGCGGTCCGTGCTCGTCGCCTCCCCGCCCCGGCTGGTGGTGTCGGGCACGTCGCCCCAGCGGGCCGCGGCGATGGACTCCAGCGGGGAGCCGGGCAACAGCCGCAGCGAGATCAGGACCAGTCCGAGCAGCACCGACGCGATGGCGACGAGTTGTAACGGGGATGTTCCGTCCCGCCGGGGTCGGCGGCGGTTGCGACGGTCACCGGGCATCAGAGCTTGCCCACGGGTTGCTGCGGCACCTTGAGGGCGGCACCGGGTTGCGGGCTGACCAGTTGGGTGGCGACAGTGGCGCAGATGTCCGCGCCGTAGTCGAGACCGTTCGCGATGGGATAACGCAGCAGCACGGCGAGGCTCCACTTCTCGGTGACGGCAAGACAGTTCACGTGCCAGTTGCCGTCATAGTTCAATGGAGTCCAGCCGTTCTTGATGGCGACCGGTCCCTGGTCGAGGATCGCCTCGGGGAGACCGTCGATGATCCCCCACCGGCCGCCGCCCTCCCGACGCTGCTGGTCGGCGTCGGCGGTGGTGCCTCGGACCTTGCTCATCTCGTCGAGCAGGAACTCGGTGTGGGTCGGCCCGGCGGCGGTGCCGTCGGCGAGGCAGCGACCGAGCCGGACCGCGTCCCGGGCGGACATCTCGGTGAAGGACCACCAACCCTGGTAGCCGGGGACCCGGCCGGGGCGGGTGTCGGTCAGGTCGCACACAAGGATCATCTCGCGGATGGAGGCCGGCCCACCGACTGCGGAGTACAGCCGGTTGGCGGCGTCGTCGTTGCTGTCCCGGATTGACGTGACGATGTCCCGCCGGAACCTGCCCGGGATCGGTTCGTCCCCGAGTTCGCGGAGGTAGTCGGCGGCGAACCAAGCCTTGATCATGGACTCGGTCGAGTTGGTCTTCGCCATGTTCTTCGCCCCGGAGATCTCCCCGGTGGCGTGGTCGAGCAGTGCCCAGGAGAAGAAGTCGCCCTTGAAGTTCACCGACACCGGTGCGTCGGCGAGCGTGGGCGGCGGTGGCTCGGTGGGCTCCGGCGCGGTCCAGGCGACTGCGGCGCCCTCGCCGGTGGGCGGGGTGTTTGTGAGTCGGGCGTACGCGCTCGGCACCAGCAGGACACCGCCGAGCAGGACCGCCACGACGGCGAGCACCTTGATCACGCGAGATCGCATGAGTGGGCGAACTCCAGAGGTCAGGGCCGGGGGAGACCGGGTTTTTGAGCCGAACGAGGGTCGGCCGCCGATGGCTGGGGGAAGGCTGGGGTCGCCCTGGCGGCCGTGATCGCCCTGCTCGGTGTGACCGGCAAAGTTTACGTCCGGTGCAGGCCGACGCCAGGGTGCGGCAGGCCTCGACGCGCCCGAATGCCGGAAGATCGGCCCGGTATGTGTTCCTTGGACGGATTCATCTTCCGGACGTGTCCTACCTCACATCGCAGTCCACGTCCGACAACGGCCCGGACGGGTCGATCGGTGACGCAAGGGCCACTCGGAATTCTGTTACACCCTCTGGTGCACCGAGGGGCGAGCTGTAACACTTGTCGGCATGTATGGCAACGACTTCGCCGGCGACGACACACCCGGCGGTGGCCTGCTCGGTGAGGTCGAAGCGGCGGAGGCGGACCTCCGCGAGGCGGCTGCCCGCAAGCGTCAGGAGCCGGCCGGGGAACCCGGCACCGACCTGTCGGCGTACTTCACCGGCGTGATCGAGGCCGACCAGAAGATCGAACCCCGGGACTGGATGCCCGAGGCGTACCGCCGGACCCTGATCCGGCAGATCGCCCAGCACGCCCACTCCGAGATCATCGGGATGCAGCCGGAGGGGAACTGGATCAGCCGGGCGCCCTCCCTCAAGCGCAAGGCGATCCTGCTGGCCAAGGTCCAGGACGAGGCCGGACACGGCCTCTACCTCTACGCGGCGGCCGAGACCCTCGGGATCACCCGGGACGAGCTGGTCGACCTGCTGCTCGCCGGCCGGCAGAAGTACAGCTCGATCTTCAACTACCCCACCCTGACCTGGGCGGACGTCGGGGCGATCGGCTGGCTGGTGGACGGGGCGGCGATCGTCAACCAGGTGCCCCTGTGCCGCTGCTCCTACGGCCCGTACGCCCGCGCCATGATCCGGGTCTGCAAGGAGGAGTCGTTCCACCAGCGCCAGGGGTACGAGATCCTGCACACCCTGTCGCACGGCACCCCGGCCCAACGGGCGATGGCCCAGGACGCGATCGACAGATGGTGGTACCCGTCGCTGGCGATGTTCGGCCCGCCGGACTCCGACTCCACCCACTCGGAACAGTCCATGGCCTGGAAGATCAAGCGGTTCTCCAACGACGAGCTGCGGCAGCGCTTCGTGGACATGTGCGTCCAACAGGCGGAGCTCCTCGGAGTTCGGATCCCCGACCCCGACCTGCGCTGGAACGCCGAGCGTCAGGCGTACGACTACACCCAGCCCGACTACGACGAGCTGATGCGGGTGATCAAGGGCAACGGCCCGTGCAACCGACAGCGGATGGCACACCGCCGACAGGCCCACGCCGACGGCGCCTGGGTACGGGAGGCCGCGACGGCGTACGCCGCCAAGCGCGCCGAGAAGAAGGAGACGGTGGTGGCATGAGCGACCCCGACCAGCCCCGGGCGGACAGCCCGTCCCCGCTGTGGGAGGTGTTCGTCCGAGCCCGGCGCGGGCTGTCCCACACCCACGTCGGCAGTCTGCACGCCCCCGACGCCGAACTGGCCCTGCGCAACGCCCGGGACCTCTACACCCGCCGCCAGGAGGGGGTGTCGCTGTGGGTGGTGCCGGCGGCGGCGATCACCGCGTCGAGCCCGGACGAGAAGGACGCGTTCTTCGACCCGGCCGCCGACAAGGTCTACCGGCATCCCACCTTCTACGAGGTCCCGGACGGGGTGGCGCACCTGTGAGCGACCTGTTCGAGTTCGTCCTGCGCCTCGGCGACGACGCGCTGGTCGCCGCCCAACGGCTGGCCGAGTGGACCACCCGGGCACCCGAGATGGAAGAGGACGTCGCGCTGGCCAACATCGCCCTCGACCAGCTCGGGGCGGCGCGGCTGCTGCTGACGTACGCGGGCGAACTGGAGGGCGCCGGTCGGGACGAGGACGCGTTGGCGTACCTGCGTGACGACCGGGAGTTCCGCAACTGTCTCCTGGTCGAGCTGCCCAACGGCGACTTCGCGGTGACCATGGCGAAGCTCCTCTTCCTCGCCGCCTACCAGCGGATCCAGTACGACAGGCTGGTCGCCTCCAGCGACGAGCGGCTCGCCGCGATCGCTGCGAAGGCCCGCAAGGAGTCGGCCTACCACCTCGACCACGCGACGGTGTGGGTGAAGCGGCTCGGGGACGGCACCGACCAGTCGCACCGGCGGATGCAGGCGGCGGTGGACCAGATCTGGCCGTACACAGGTGAGCTGTTCGCCGCCGACGAGGTGACCGCCCGCCTCGACGAGCAGGGGGTGGTGCCCGCCCCGGCGACCCTGCGCGACGAGTGGCTGGGCACCGTGGAGCCGGTGCTGACCGAGGCGACGCTGACCCGTCCGACTGACGACTGGGGACCCGCCGGTGGTCGGGACGGGGTGCACACCGAGCACCTGGGGTTCCTCCTCGCCGAGTTCCAGGTCCTGCACCGGGCGCATCCGGGGGCGTCGTGGTAGCGCGCAGGGAGGTGGCAGTGGCGGCGGCTTCGGCTCCGGCTCCGGCTCCCAGGGCGGCGGAGGCGGTGGCTTCGGCCCCCAGGGCGGCGGCGGCTTCGGCTCCCAGGGAGGCGGTGGCGGCGGTGGTGGATCCGGAGATCCGGGTGGTCACCATCGACGACCTCGGCATCCTCCGGTCGGTGCAGGAGGATCCGGACACCGGCCGGGTGACGGTCACCATCACCCCGACGTACACCGGATGTCCCGCGATGGACGTGATCCGCGCCGACATCCGTCGCGCCCTCGCCGCCGTCGGCCATCCGGAGGCCGAGGTGCACACGGTGCACAGTCCCGCGTGGAGCACCGACTGGATCTCCGAGGTCGGCCGGGCGAAGCTCGCCGCCGCCGGGATCGCCCCACCCGCGCCGGCCGCTCCCGGCGCGGTGCCGCTGACCCTCGCCGTCCGCTGCCCGCAGTGCGGATCGGCGGAGACCGAGCAGGTCAGCCGCTTCGGCTCCACCGCGTGCAAGGCGCTGTGGCGGTGCCGCTCCTGCCGGGAACCCTTCGACAATGTGAAGGCACTGTGACTGTCACCATCACCCGCCCGGCCCGTCGCCGTCCGGTCTTCCACCCGCTGCCGGTGGCCGCCGTCGACCGGCTCACCGACGACGCCGTGGCCGTCACCTTCGCCGTACCCGAGGAGCTGCGGGCCGTCTTCGGGTTCTCCGCCGGCCAGCACCTGACGGTCCGGCGGTCGACTGACACCGCCGCCTCCGCCGATGCTGCCCCTGGCGGCGCGGACGTGGCTGTGGCCGCTGGCGGGGCGGACGTTCGCCGGTCGTACTCGATCTGCTCGACCCCCCAGGAACTGGCCCGGCACGGACGGCTGCGGATCGGGGTCCGGGAGGTCCCCGGGGGGGCGTTCTCCGCGTTCGCCTGCCGCGCCCTGCGGTCCGGCGACACAGTCGAGGTCCTGCCGCCCCTGGGCCACTTCACCTCGGCCTTCGCGCCGGAGCGGGTGCGCCGCTACGGCGCTGTCGTCGCCGGTTCCGGGATCACCCCCGTCCTCGGCCTGGTCGCCACGGCCCTGGCCGTCGAGCAGGCCAGCACCTTCACCCTGGTGTACGGCAACCGCACCGCCAACTCGGTGATGTTCGCCGAGGAGTTGGCCGACCTGAAGGACCGCTACCCGACCCGGCTGCACCTGGTGCACGTCCTGTCCCGGGAGCTGGGCGAGTCACCAGTGCTCTCCGGCCGCATCGACGCCGAACGGCTGACCCGGCTGCTGGACACCGTCGTCCCCGCCGACGCCATCGAGGAGTGGTTCCTCTGCGGCCCGTACGGCATGGTCACCGACGCCCGGGCGGTGCTGGCCGGGCGGGGGGTGCCCGACACCGCGGTGCACACCGAACTGTTCCACGTCGACGCCCCACCCGAGCCGGTACGCCGGGTCGAGGACCGGGCCGCCGGTGCGGAGGTGACCATCGTGCTGGACGGTAGGTCGTCCCGGATCGCCATGGGCGCCGGCGAGCGGGTGCTGGACGCGGCGCTGAAGGTCCGCCCCGAACTCCCGTACGCCTGCAAGGGCGGGGTCTGCTCGACCTGCCGGGCGAAGGTGGTCGACGGGGCGGTGACGATGGCCCGCAACTACGCCCTGGAACCGGACGAGGTGGCCGCCGGATACGTCCTGACCTGCCAGTCCACCCCCACCACCAACACCCTGACCATCGACTACGACGCCTGACCCCCAATCCCCCTGCTCCCCCCTGCCTCCCCCGCAGGAACCCGGTGATCAAGGGGTTTGCGTCAGGACTGCCACGCCGGATGACGCAAACCCCTTGATCACCGGGGGCTGGGTGGGGGTGTGGGGGGTGTGGGGGGTGGGGGCGGGAGGGGGTGGGTGGGTGGGGGTGGGGAGCGGGGGAAGGGGGGAGGGGGGAGGTCGGGGGGCGGCGTAGGCTCGGGGTGTGACGAGGAGCCGGGAGATCGACGACATCCTGCAGCGCGGCGCGGACGGCGGGCGGATCACGCCCGAGGAGGCGCTGTCGCTCTACACCGAGGCGCCGTTCCACGCGTTGGGGGAGGCGGCCGACGCGGTCCGGCGGCGGCGGTACCCGGACAACGTCGTCACGTACCTGATCGATCGCAACATCAACTACACGAACGTCTGCGTCACGGCGTGCAAGTTCTGCGCGTTCTACCGTGCCCCGAAGCACAAGGAGGGGTGGACGCACCCCACCGAGGAGATCCTGCGCCGCTGCGGGGAGGCCGTCGAGCTGGGGGCCACCCAGGTGATGCTCCAGGGCGGGCACCACCCGGACTACGGGGTGGAGTACTACGAGGAGCTGTTCTCCTCGGTCAAGCAGGCGTACCCGCAGTTGGCGATCCACTCGATCGGGCCGAGCGAGATCCTGCACATGGCGAAGGTCTCCGGGGTGAGCCTGGACGAGGCGATCGCCCGGATCAAGACCGCCGGGCTGGACTCGATCGCCGGGGCCGGGGCGGAGATGCTCCCGGAGCGTCCGCGTAGGGCGATCGCCCCGCTCAAGGAGTCCGGCGAGCGGTGGCTGGAGGTCATGGAGCTGGCCCACCGTCAGGGCGTGGAGTCGACCGCCACGATGATGATGGGCACCGGCGAGACCAACGCCGAACGGATCGAGCACCTGCGGATGATCCGGGACGTCCAGGACCGTACGGGTGGGTTCCGGGCGTTCATCCCGTGGACGTACCAGCCGGAGAACAACCATCTCAAGGGGCGCACCCAGGCGACCACCCTCGAGTACCTGCGGCTGATCGCGGTGGCCCGGCTCTTCTTCGAGACCGTCCCGCACCTGCAGGCGTCCTGGCTGACCACCGGCAAGGACGTCGGTCAGCTCAGCCTCCACATGGGCGTCGACGACCTCGGGTCGATCATGTTGGAGGAGAACGTCATCTCCTCGGCCGGTGCCCGTCACCGGTCCAACCTGCACGAGCTGATCGGCATGATCCGTACCGCCGGTCGGGTCCCCGCCCAGCGGGACACCCTCTACAACCGGTTGGCGGTGCACCACACCCCGGCCGACGACCCGGTCGACGAGCGGGTGGTGTCCCACTTCTCCTCGATCGCCATGCCGGGCGGCGGGGCCGGGAAGTCGCTGCCGCTGACCCCGGTGAACTGACCGCCGCCGGGCACGGATCGGTTGCGGTTGCGTCTCGGTACGGGTACCGCAGTGGGGTGCCGACCGGCCGGTTGATCGGGCGTACCGGCCGGGGTTGCCCGGTCGAAGATGGTGGTCGAGGTGGCCGTTCGGGGGAAAGCCATCACGGCCTTCCCGCAGCATCTCCGTAAATATCGGACAGTCTGGATGCGGGGATCGGTCGAGACGGCTCGTCTACAGGGCATGGGCGGGGTGGCGAAGGTGTCGAGCGGGAGCTAGCGTGCCCGCTCATACCCCCTTCATCCTGCGGGAGAACCCTTGATGATCTTTCGTGGTCGGCGGCCGGCCCGGTTCGGTGCTGCCGTACTGCTCGCCGCCGGCACCGTCGCCGGGCTCGGTGCCCCGGCGTACGCCGCCCCCACCGGGACCGACCTCTCGCTGGACGTGGTCGGCACCCGGCTGGCGGATGAGACCCCGCTGAAACTGGCCTTCGCCAAGATCACGAATCGGGGGAAGAACACCCCGACCGCCCTCTCCGTGAGCATCGACGTGTCGAAGGTCGACATCAGGTACGTCCTCGCGGCACCGGCCGGAACCGACTGCGAGATCGAGGGCAGCGAGGAACGGATGGCCCGGTGGACCTGCGCCGTGCCCTCCGACGAACTGCCCGGCCCGGGGGAGACCCTGGACCTCCCGATCGTGGTGTTCAAGTTCGGCGAGCGTAAGGGGGCGTACTCGGCCCCCGTCACGGTGACCATCTCGTCGCCGGACGACACCGACAAGTCGAACAACCGTCGGACCGCGAAGCTGGAGCTGACCAAGAAGAGCGGCCCCGACCTGTTCGTCCTGGCCGACGACGTCAAGCAGTCGGTGGAGGTCAAGGGCGGCGAACTCCGGGTCCTCGGCGACCTGCACGCCGGCGAGACCGGCGTCCTGACGTACTTCGGACTCAACCAGGGTGACGAGGCAGCCGCCGGACTCCGGGTCAGGGTCACCCTGCCCAAGGGGGTCACCTTCACCGAGACCGACGAGAACTGCGAGTACGACGGGGGCCGCACCTCGGCCGTCTGCACCCACCGGAACCTGCCGCTGGCCCCGTTCCACAGCGACGACGAGGGTGACGTCGAGGGGTACGGGTTCCTCCACCTGCTCACCGTCGCCAAGGGTGTGAAGGCCGGCAGCCTCTCCGGGGGTGAGGTCACTGTGGAGCCGCTCGCCGGTGAGCTGCGTACCGCCACCGCCAAACCGAAGTCGCTGCCGAAGAACGTCACAGTCCTGACCGACGTCGAGGACATCGACGCCTCTGACAACACCGACCGCTACGCTGTCATCGTGGCTGCTCGGGGCGGCGACGGTGGCGGTGGCGAGGAGCCGCCCGGCCTCCCGGTCACCGGCCCGCAGGCCGGTCTGATCGGTGGCCTCGGGGTGGCCGTCCTGCTCGCGGGCGGGGCGATGTTCCTGGTGTCCCGGCGGCGCCGGGTGGTCCTGGTCGCCCCTGCGGACGAGAAGTCCGGCAACTGAGCAACTGGCGAGGTTCGTCCTCCATCGGCCCGCGCGGGCCGTTCACATAACGCACGGCAGTCGGGGCGGGACGGGGTCACCCGTTCCGCCCCGACTGTGTCCGCTCCCCGCCCGCCGAGAGCAAGGGTCCCCCTGCGCGCCGAGGGGAAGGGCGAGCGATGGGAGGGGGCACTTCCCTGCCGCCGGGGGGAGGCTGGCAGAGTGGAGGGGTGAGTGGTATGCCGCAGGGTCAGCGCGCCGGTCTGGACAAGCAGCCGCACGAGGTCGCCGCGATGTTCGACGGGGTGGCGGCGCGGTACGACCTGACCAACACCGTGCTCTCTTTCGGTCAGGACCGGTTCTGGCGACGGGCCACCCGGGCCGCCCTCGACCTGCTCCCCGGCGAGCGGGTGCTCGACGTCGGGGCGGGGACCGGAGTCTCCACCGAGGAGTTGACCCAGTCCGGGGCGTACGCGGTCGGCCTGGACCTGTCCCTCGGCATGCTGGCCGCCGGTCGGCGGACCCGTCCCACGCTGCCGTTGCTGGCCGGGGACGCGCTGCGGCTGCCCTTCGCCGACGCCAGCTTCGACGCGGTGACCATCTCCTTCGCCCTGCGCAACGTGGCCGACCCCGAGGCTGCCCTGCGGGAGTTCGCCCGGGTCACCCGGCCCGGCGGCCGGATGGTGGTCTGCGAGTTCAGCACCCCGGTGAATCCGGCGTTCCGGACTGTCTACCTGTCGTACCTGATGCGATCGTTGCCGACGGTGGCCCGGACGGTGTCCAGCAACCCCGAGGCGTACGTCTATCTGGCCGAGTCGATCCGGGCCTGGCCGGACCAGGCCGGTCTGGCAGGTCGGATCGCGGGGTCCGGATGGCAGCGGGTCGCCTGGCGCAACCTCACCGGGGGCGTCGTCGCCCTGCACCGGGCCACCCGTTCCTGACCGGTCGCCCGGTGTCGACTGCGCGCACCGCCAGTCGGTGAGCGGTCTCCGTCGCAACCGGCGGGTACGCCTCTTCCGGCGTTCTGGTACGAAATCCGAAACCCCGGAGTTTTGTCCATTTCGCCCGTAGGCTGCGCGCATGACCGGAGCAGACCCGTCGGCCGGTGAGCCGGCCACCGAGGACGATGCCGCCGAGCTGGTGGCCCAGCTCAAGGAGTTGGCCGGGGCCGACCCGGTGGCCGCCCGTCAGGTGGTCTCCGAGGTGCTGGCGGCGCTGGACCGGGCCGCCGGTGGCAGTCTGCGCGAACATCTACCGGAAGCGATCCGTCGGGACGTCGACTCGAACCCGGTCACCGGGGGTCACCACTGAGGGTGGGGCGTCGGACGGGGTCGCATCGTCGGTGATCATTGTTGGTCGAGATCGGTACCGGAAACCGGATCGGAATCAGGGAGAAATCGGAAAACGAACCGGTGTCACCCGCTGTCACCTCGGTAACTTAGGTTTGCCTAACCCGTCCGGCGTGTTACGACGGTCATAGACTCCTCACCGTCCGGCTTGTGAAGCATTTCACGAGCGAACGGGAGGAGGCGCGGATGACCGCGGTGGAGCACGATGCCGACGTGATCGTCGTCGGCGCCGGACCCGGTGGCTCGGCGACCGCGTACCACCTGGCCCGGCACGGCGTACGAGTGCTGTTGTTGGAGAAGACCGAGTTCCCCCGGGAGAAGGTCTGCGGTGACGGGCTGACCCCTCGGGCGGTCCGGCAGCTGATCCGGATGGGCGTGGACACGTCCCCCGAGGCGGGCTGGCTGCAGAACCGGGGCCTGCGGGTCATCGGTGGCGGCGTCCGCCTCGAACTCGACTGGCCGGACCTGGCCAGCTACCCCAACTACGGGCTGGTCCGCACCCGGCTGGACTTCGACGACCTGCTCGCCCGCCAGGCGGTGGCGGCCGGTGCCAAGCTGTGCACCGGCGTCAACGTGACCGGGCCGGTGTTCGACGCGGGCAACCACGTCGTCGGGGTCGAGGCCGAGGTCGGTCCGGGCAAGGAGCCGGCCACCTTCCGGGCACCCCTGGTGGTGGCGGCCGACGGCGTCTCCGGGCGCTTCCCGCTCGCCCTCGGAATGGCCAAGCGGGAGGACCGTCCACTCGGGGTCGCGGTCCGGCGGTACTACCGCTCACCGGCCCGCCACGACGACGACTACCTGGAGTCCTGGCTCGAACTGCGGGCCAAGGGCAGCGAGAAGCTCCTCCCCGGGTACGGCTGGATCTTCGGCCTGGGTGACGGCCGGGTCAACGTGGGCCTGGGCATCCTCAACTCGTCGAACGCCTTCGGCAAGACGAACTACCGTCGGCTGCTCACCGAGTGGCTGGCAAACACCCCGCCGGACTGGGGGATGGCCGACGAGGCCAACGCCGAGGGTCCGATCCTCGGTGCCGCACTGCCGATGGGCTTCAACCGGGTTCCGCACTACACCCGGGGCGTGCTGCTCGTCGGTGACTCCGGTGGCATGGTCAACCCCTTCAACGGCGAAGGCATCGCGTACGCGATGGAGTCCGGTGAGCTTGCCGCGGAGGTCGCGGTCCAGGCGCTGGCCCGATCGGCGGGTCCGGAGCGGGAGCGGGCGCTGATGGCGTACCCGCAGGTGCTCAAGGACCGGTTCGGGGGCTATTACCGACTCGGCGGGATCTTTGTCAAGCTGATCGGCAAGCCGGAGATCATGCGGTTGGCGACCAAACACGGAATGCCACATCCGCTGCTCATGCGCTTCGTCCTCAAGCTGCTGGCCAACCTGACCGACCCCCGAGGCGGGGACGCGATGGACCGGGTCATCAACGCGATGACGAAGGCGGCCCCCGCTGTGTAGGCCCTGACCTGCGGGTCAGCCCCGAACGGGGCTGAAAGGTCGACCCCCGGCGACGGACGCCGGTCGGGACGTGAATAGTGTGATTTCGCCAACCACCGAGGGCAGGGAAGGACGAGCAGGAGAACATCATGTCGCTCTCGCCTTACGTACCCATCATCGGGCTGTTCGCCCTTGCCGCGGCGTTCGCGCTGTTCTCCGTGGCCGGCGCCCGACTCGCCGGACCCCGGCGTCTCAACAAGGCCAAACTCGAGGCGTACGAGTGCGGCATCGAGCCCAGCCCGCAGCCGGTCGGGGGTAGCCGGTTCCCGATCAAGTTCTACCTGACCGCAATGCTCTTCATCGTCTTCGACGTCGAAATGATCTTCCTCTATCCGTGGGCGGTCTCCTTCGACATGCTGCCGATGTTCGGGTTCATGGTCATGTTCGTCTTCATCGGAGCGATCTTCGTCGCGTACGCCTACGAGTGGCGGCGCGGCGGCCTGGACTGGGACTGAGGGAGGAACGCAGATGGGTATCGAGGAGAAACTTCCCGCAGGCGTTCTGCTCACCTCGGTGGAGAAGCTCGTCAACTGGTCCCGCAAGTCGTCGGTCTGGGGGGCCACCTTCGGCCTGGCCTGCTGCGCCATCGAGATGATGGCCGCCGGTGCCCCGCACTACGACCTCGGCCGGTGGGGCATGGAGGTCTTCCGGGCCTCCCCCCGACAGGCCGACCTGATGATCGTCGCCGGTCGGGTCAGCCAGAAGATGGCCCCGGTCCTGCGCCAGATCTACGACCAGATGGCAGAGCCCCGGTGGGTGCTCTCGATGGGGGTCTGCGCCAGCAGCGGCGGCATGTTCAACAACTACGCGATCGTCCAGGGCGTCGACCACGTCGTGCCCGTCGACATGTACCTGCCGGGTTGTCCGCCCCGGCCGGAGATGCTCATCGACGCGATCCTCAAGCTCCGCGAGAAGATCGGTCAGGAGCCGCTCGGGCCCAACGGTCGCAAGATGCTGGAGGCCCGGCAGGCCCGCGGCGACATCCCCGTGGTGCCGTACGGCTCGATGCCGTCGTCGTACCGCAGCGACAAGGCCCGGCGCGCCGAGTGGACCAAGGCGGTCCGTGAGGGGCGCGAGGAGCAGCTGCGGATCGAGAACTGGATGAAGGCCCAGAACCACCTCCGGCCGCAGGGGAAGTGAACCGATGGCGAGCGAACGGAAGCCCGACCCGGTGACCGCATCCGAGGACAAGAGGCCCGGTGCGGCGAACGTGCCGGTGCCGGTGGCCCCGGCCGGGACGAGCAGCACCGCACCGGCCGACTACCCCCCGTCCAGCCCGGCTGGTCAGGGCATGTTCGGCATCCAGGGCACCGGGGACACCTCCGGCTTCGGTGGTCTGGTCCGGCCGCAGAACCCGATCGTGGACGCCCCCCGCCCGTACGGGGGCTACTTCGACGAGGTCCGCGACGCGCTGGAGGAGGCGTACCCGCACTTCGCCGACGCGATCGAGAAGGTGGTCGTCGACCGGGGCGAGCTGACCCTGCACGTGCGGGCGGAACGCATCCTCGAGGTCTGCCAGGTGATGCGCGACGACATGGCCCTCCGGTTCGAGTTGTGCTCCTCGGTGTCCGGTGTGGACTACCTGGGGGCTGACGACCGGCGGCTGCACGTGGTCTACCACCTCACCTCGATGACCTACCGCCGGCGGGTCCGGCTGGAGGTCGCTGTGAGCGCCGAGGCGCCGCACGTCCCGAGCGTCACCAGCGTCTACCCGACCGCCGACTGGCAGGAGCGGGAGGCGTACGACATGTTCGGGGTCGTCTTCGACGGTCACCCCGCCCTGACCCGGATCCTCATGCCTGACGACTGGGAGGGTCACCCGCAGCGCAAGGACTACCCGCTCGGCGGCGTGCCCGTCGAGTACAAGGGCGCCGAGATCCCGCCGCCGGACCGGAGGAGGTCGTACCAATGAGCTACGCCACCGAGCGCGAGACGACCGAGGGGCGGGTCTTCACCGTCACCGGCGGGGACTGGGACGAGGTGGTCGCCGGCGTCGACCCGATCACCGAGGGCCGGATCGTCATCAACATGGGTCCGCAGCACCCGTCGACCCACGGCGTGCTCCGGATCATCCTGGAGCTTGAGGGTGAGACGGTCCGCGAGGCGCGTACCGTCGTCGGCTACCTGCACACCGGCATCGAGAAGAACCTCGAATACCGCAACTGGGTGCAGGGCTCGACCTTCGTGACCCGGATGGACTACCTCGCGCCGATCTTCAACGAGACGGCGTACAGCCTGGCGGTGGAGAAGCTGCTCGGCATCGAGGAGCAGATCACCGAGCGGGCCACCACGATCCGGGTCCTGATGATGGAGCTCAACCGGATCTCCTCGCACCTGATCTGGCTGGCCACCACGGGCATGGAGCTCGGTGCCCTCTCGATGATGCTGTACGGCTTCCGCGAGCGGGAGTACATCCTCGACATCTTCGAGATGATTACCGGCCTGCGGATGAACCACGCGTACGTCCGGCCGGGCGGCGTGGCGCAGGACGTACCGGACGAGGCGGTCGTCAAGATCCGTGAGTTCCTCACCATGATGCCCAAGCGCCTCAAGGAGTACGAGGACCTCCTCTCCGGTCAGCCGATCTGGACGGGGCGGACCAAGAACGTCGGGGTCCTGGACGCCACGGGCTGCCTGGCGCTGGGCATCACCGGCCCGGTCCTGCGCTCCGCCGGTCTCGCCTGGGACCTGCGCAAGACGATGCCGTACTGCGGCTACGACAGCTACGAGTTCGACGTCCCGACCCACACCGACGGCGACGTCTGGGGCCGGTACCTGGTCCGGATGGCCGAGATGCGGGAGTCGCTCAAGCTCGTCGAGCAGGCCCTCGACCGGCTCAAGCCCGGCCCGGTGATGGTCGCCGACAAGAAGATCGCCTGGCCGGCGCAGCTGGCCATCGGGGTCGACGGCATGGGCAACTCGCTGGAGCACGTCGCCAAGATCATGGGTCAGTCGATGGAGTCGCTGATCCACCACTTCAAGCTGGTCACCGAGGGGTTCCGGGTTCCGCCGGGGCAGGCGTACGTCGGGATCGAGTCCCCTCGGGGCGAGCTGGGCGTGCACGCGGTCTCCGACGGCGGCACCCGGCCGTACCGGGTGCACTACCGGGAGCCGAGCTTCATCAACCTCCAGGCCCTTCCGGCGATGGCCGAGGGCGGCCTGATCGCCGACGTGATCGCCGGTGGCGCCTCGCTGGACCCCGTGATGGGCGGTTGTGACCGATGAGTGTTTTCACCGAAGAGACCCGGGTCCGGGCGCGGGAGATCATCGCGCGCTACCCGGCCGACCGTTCCCGCTCGGCGCTGCTGCCGCTGCTGCACCTCGTGCAGTCGGAGGAGGGCTACGTCTCCCCGGCCGGCGTCGCGTTCTGCGCCGAGGTGCTCGGGCTGAACAAGGCCCAGGTGGGCGCGGTCGCCACCTTCTACACCATGTACAAGCGTCGGCCGACCGGTGACTACCTGGTCAGCGTCTGCACCAACACGATGTGCAACGTGCTGGGCGGTCAGGAGGTCTACGACACCCTGACCGAGCACCTCGGGGTGGGACACGACGAGACCACCGCCGACGGGAAGATCACCCTTGAGCACGCCGAGTGCCTGGCGGCCTGCGACTACGGCCCGGTGATGACCGTCAACTACGACTTCTTCGACCAGGTGGACCCGCAGGCCGCCCTCGGGGTGGTCGAGGAGCTGCGCTCCGGTGGGCGTCCCCAGCCGAGCCGGGGTGCCCGGCTCTGCACGCTGAAGGAGATGTCGGTCCAGCTCGCCGGGTTCGCCGACGAGCGGGAGGGCGCCGTCGCGGACGGCGTACCGGGGGAACCGAGCCTGCGTGGTCTGCACCTGGCGCAGCAGCACGGTGTCTCCGCCCCCGGGTTCGACCGCGACGCCCCGATCCCGAGTAAGGCGGAGGCCGACGCGGCGGCGGCGAAGGCCAAGGCCGCCGAGCAGGCCAAGGCGGCCCCGGCCGCCGAGCCGAAGGCCGTCCCGGCGGCGGCCGACAAGCCCGCCCGGTCGGCCGAGGCGACCGCCAGCACCGCCCCCGACGTGAAGGCCCCGGACGACAAGTCGCCGGAGGTACGCGCCGCCGAGACCCGGCAGCCGACCGCCGACACCGCCGTCCCGGACGCACCCGGCACCAAGGTTCCGGTCGACGGCGCTGCGCCGACCCCCCGGGACGCCCAGCAGGCGGAGGCGGCCGGCGCGGCGTCGAACGCCCCCGCCGGGGACGGCAAGCCGGCCGGTGACACGGCCACCGCCCAGGACCGCAACCTCAGGGAGGCGGAGTCGAACACCGACGCCGCCACCAGCAGCGACAGGGGGTCCCAGAAGTGACTTCGCCACGATCGGAGACGCTCGCCAAGCTCACTCCGGTGCTGACCCGACGCTGGCTCGCACCGGACGCCTGGCGGATCGGCACCTACGAGAAGCTCGACGGGTACGCAGCCCTGCGCAAGGCGATCAAGGCCCACCCGGACGACCTGATCCAGCTGATCAAGGACTCGGGCCTGCGCGGTCGAGGCGGTGCCGGGTTCCCCACCGGTCTGAAGTGGGGCTTCATCCCGCAGAACGACGGCAAGCCGCACTACCTCGTGGTCAACGCCGACGAGGGCGAGCCGGGCACCTGCAAGGACCTGCCCCTGATGACCCACGACCCGCACGCGCTGGTCGAAGGGGTCATCATCGCCTCGTACGCGATCCGGGCCAGCCGGGCCTACATCTACATCCGGGGTGAGGCGGTGCACGCCGCCCGTCGGCTGCGCCACGCCGTCCAGGAGGCGTACGCCAAGGGTTATCTCGGCAAGGACATCCTGCGCTCCGGGTTCGACCTGGACCTGGTGGTGCACTCCGGGGCCGGGGCGTACATCTGCGGCGAGGAGACCGCCCTGCTGGACTCGCTGGAGGGCTTCCGGGGTCAGCCCCGGCTCCGGCCGCCCTTCCCGGCCACCCACGGTCTGTACGCCAGCCCCACCGTGGTCAACAACGTCGGCACCATCGCCAGCGTCCCGCCGATCGTGCTCGGCGGTGCCGCCTGGTGGAGGTCGATGGGTACGGAGAAGTCCGCCGGACCGATGATCTATTCGCTCTCCGGTCGGATCACCAACCCCGGCCAGTACGAGTGCGGCCTCGGCATCACCCTGCGCGAGCTGATCGAGTTGGCCGGTGGGATGCAGCCGGGGCACGAACTGAGGTTCTGGACCCCCGGCGGTTCGTCCACCCCGCTGCTCACCGCCGAGCACCTGGACGTGCCGATGGACTTCGAAGGGGTCGCCGCGGCGGGGTCGATCCTCGGCACCACCGCCACCCAGATCTTCTCCGACCAGGACTGCCCGGTCTACGCGACGTACCGGTGGCTGGAGTTCTACCACCACGAGTCGTGCGGCAAGTGCACCCCGTGCCGGGAGGGCAACTACTGGATGGTCCGGGTGTTCCGGCGGATCCTCGCCGGGCAGGGC
This sequence comes from Micromonospora sp. NPDC000207, assembly GCF_040300925.1. Lineage (NCBI taxonomy): Bacteria > Bacillati > Actinomycetota > Actinomycetes > Micromonosporales > Micromonosporaceae > Micromonospora > Micromonospora sp. NPDC000207. Next base: position 126,375 of record NZ_JBEPEQ010000001.1, on the reverse strand, counting down.
ACCCACGAGGATCTCGACACGTTGCTCGACACCTGTGACAACGTGCTCGGCCGCTCGTTCTGCGGTCTCGGTGACGGGGCGACCAGTTCGGTGACCTCCTCGTTGAAGTACTTCAAGCAGGACTACCTCGACTACATCGAGGGCCGGACCGCACCGAGGCTGTCCGACAAGGCGCTGGTGGGGGCCCACTGATGAGCGCGAGGAACGAGCTTGCGAGTGGGAGGCCAGCCCGATGACTGACGTTGCGAAGCAGGTCGAGACCGTCACGCTCACCATCGACGGGGTCGAGGTCACCGCGCCGAAGGGTGCGCTGCTGATCCGGGTCGCCGAGCAGATGGGCATCGCGATCCCCCGGTTCTGCGACCACCCCCTGCTGGCTCCGGCCGGTGCCTGTCGGCAGTGTCTGGTCGACGTGGAGGGCCAGCGCAAGCCGGTCGCCTCCTGCACCCAGACGGTGGCCGAGGGCATGGTGGTCAAGACCCAGCTCACCTCGCCGGTGGCCAAGAAGGCGCAGGAGGGGGTGATGGAGCTGCTGCTCATGAACCACCCGCTGGACTGCCCGATGTGCGACAAGGGCGGCGAGTGCCCCCTCCAGAACCAGGCCATGTCGACGGGCCGGACGGACTCCCGGTTCCACGAGCACAAGCGGGAGTACCCCAAGCCGCTGCCGATCAGCAGCCAGGTGTTGCTGGACCGGGAGCGGTGCGTGCTCTGCCAGCGCTGCACCCGGTTCTCCGAGGAGATCGCCGGCGACAAGTTCATCGACCTGATGGGCCGGTCGTCCGCCGAGGAGATCAACATCTACCGGGACGAGGAGTACGGCGAGGAGGGCGACGCCGGTGACGTCCCCTTCAACTCGTACTTCTCCGGCAACACCGTGCAGATCTGCCCGGTGGGGGCGCTGACCGGTGCCCAGTACCGGTTCCGGGCCCGCCCCTTCGACCTGGTCTCCACCCCGAGCGTCTGCGAGCACTGCTCGGCCGGTTGCGCCCAGCGCACCGACTGGCGGCGGGGCAAGGTCCTGCGCCGGTTGGCCGGTGACGACCCGCAGGTCAACGAGGAGTGGAACTGCGACAAGGGGCGGTGGGGCTTCCAGTACGCCCGGGCCGCCGACCGGCTCACCACCCCGCTGGTACGCGACAAGCAGACCGGTGAGCTGCGCGAGGCGTCCTGGAGCGAGGCCTTCGCGGTGGCCGCCGACGGGCTGCGGGAGGCTCGCGACGGTGCCCGGGGCATCGGGGTGTTGACCGGTGGTCGGCTGACCGTCGAGGACGCCTACGCGTACGCGAAGTTCGCCCGGGTCGCCCTGAACACCAACGACATCGACTTCCGGGCCCGGCCGGTCTCCCGCGAGGAGGCCGACTTCCTGGCCAGCAATGTCGCCGGGGTCACCGACGTCACCTACGCAGACGTGGAGAACGCCCCGGCCGTGGTTCTGGTCGGGTTGGAGCCGGAGGAGGAGTGCCCGATCCTCTTCCTCCGGATGCGCAAGGCGTACCTGAAGAAGAAGCTGAAGGTCTACGCGATCGCCCCGTTCGCCACCCGTGGCCTGGAGAAGCTCGGGGCCAAGCTGGCCCGGGTGGTCCCGGGCGAGGAGGCCAGCGTGCTCGCCGAGCACGACACGGTCGCCGAGGCGCTCGGCACCCCGGGTGCGATCCTCATCGTGGGCGAGCGGCTGGGCCAGGTGCCCGGTGGCCTGTCGGCGGCGGCCGACGTGGTCCGGCGTACCGGGGCGAAGCTCGCCTGGGTGCCCCGGCGGGCGGGGGACCGGGGCGCAGTCGACGCCGGCTGCCTGCCGAACCTCCTTCCCGGTGGCCGCCTGGTCACCGAGCCGGCCGCCCGCGCCGAGCTGGGCGAGGCCTGGGACATCCCGGCCGGGGTGATCCCCAGCCAGGCCGGTCGGGACACCGACGGCATCCTCGCCGCCGTCCTGAACGAGCAGGTCGGCGCGCTGGTGGTGGCCGGTGTCGACCCGAGTGACCTCTCCGACCCGCGCCGCGCCGAGCAGGCCCTGGACGCGGTGCCGTTCCTGGTCAGCCTGGAGCAGCGGCTCACCGCGGTGGCCCGCCGGGCGGACGTGGTCTTCCCGGTCGCCCCGGTGGTGGAGAAGGCCGGCAGCTTCCTGGACTGGGAGGGTCGGCTGCGCACCTTCGACGCGGTGCTGGACACCACGGCGATGCCCGACGGTCGGGTGCTCGACGCCCTCGCCGCGCAGCTCGACGTCCGGCTCGGCACCGGGGACGTGCTCAGCGTCCGCCGGGAGTTGGGTGGGCTGCCGCAGACCCGGCTCGACCGGCCGGGTCCGCCGCTGGTGGAGGCGGCACGGCTGCCGGAGCCCGGTGCCGGGGAGGCGGTCCTGGCCACCTGGCACCAGCTGCTGGACCTGGGCAGCCTCACCGACGGTGACGAGCACCTGGGCGGGACCTCGCGCCCGCCGGTGGTCCGGCTCGGCAAGGGCACCGCGGAGGCGCTCGGCGTCGCCGACGGTGACCCGGTGACGGTGGGCACCGACCGGGGGGCGTTGACCCTGCCGGCGGCGATCACCGAGATGCCGGACGGCGTGGTCTGGCTGCCGACCAACTCTCCTGGTTCGACCGTCCGGCGCAGCCTCGGTGCGACGTCCGGCGCGGTGGTACGGATCTCCGTCCCGGCCAACGAAAGGGGCGTGCAGTGAACGCGCTCTATCTGGCGCAGGACCCGACCCTGGCCGACTTCGGCAAGGATCCGTGGTGGCTGGTCCTGATCAAGATCGTCTTCGCCTTCGTCTTCGCCGTACTGGCCACCCTGCTGGGGGTCTGGTTCGAGCGGCGCGTGGTGGGCTTTATGCAGGTCCGGCCCGGTCCCAACCAGACCGGTCCGTTCGGCCTGCTCCAGACCCTCGCCGACGGCCTGAAGATGGCCTTCAAGGAGGACATCCTCCCGAGGTCGGCGGACAAGGTCGTCTACTTCTTCGCCCCGGTCATCTCGGTGGTCTGCGCGGTCACCGCGCTCTCGGTGATCCCGTTCGGCCCGATGGTGAGCATCTTCGGCCACCAGACGCCGTTGCAGGTCACCGACGTGCCGGTGGCGGTCCTGGTGGTGCTGGCGCTGTCGTCGCTGGCGGTCTACGGCATCGTGCTGGGCGGCTGGGCCTCCGGGTCGCCGTACCCGGTCCTCGGTGCCCTGCGTTCCAGCGCCCAGCTGATCTCGTACGAGGTGTCGCTGGGCCTGTCGATCGTTGCCGTGTTCATGCTCTCCGGCACCATGTCGACCAGCGAGATCGTCTCCGCCCAGGGCAGCGGCCCGAACGTCGAGTTCTTCGGCCTCAGCGTCCCGATGCCCGGCTGGTACGCGCTGCTGCTCTTCCCGAGCTTCGTCATCTTCTTCATCTCGATCGTCGGTGAGACCAACCGGGCCCCGTTCGACCTGCCGGAGGCGGAGTCGGAGCTCGTGGCGGGCTTCATGACCGAGTACAGCTCGCTGAAGTTCGCGCTCTTCATGCTCAGCGAGTACGTCGCCATGGTGACCATGTCGGCGTTCACTGTGACGCTCTTCCTCGGCGGGTGGCACGCCCCCTGGCCGATCACGATCTGGTCGGGGGCGAACTCCGGCTGGTGGCCGATGCTCTGGTTCTTCGGCAAGGTCGTGGCCCTGGTCTTCGTCTTCGTCTGGCTGCGGGGAACCCTGCCCCGGATGCGGTACGACCAGTTCATGCGGCTGGGCTGGAAGGTCCTGATCCCGGTCAACCTGGTCTGGATCGTCGGGCTGGCCGCCTTCCTCAAGACCCAGGGTTGGGAGCGGACCGACAAGCTGATCGCGTACGGCGTCGTCGCCGGGTTGCTGATGATCGCCGCGATCTTCTGGCCGAGCCGTCGGTACGAGCCGAAGCCGACGCTTCAGGAACAGGTCGACAACCGGCCACACGGCAGCTTCCCGCTGCCCCCGATGGACCTGCAGGTACCACCGAGCCCGCGCACGAAGCGTGTGGTCGCCGAGCGGGAGCCGGCCAACGTCGCCGCCGCCCCGGACTCTCAGGAGGTGTGACGTGGGCGCGATCACCGGAACGTTCAAGGGCTTCGGAGTCACCTTCTCGCACATGTTCAGGAAGGTCGTCACCACCGACTACCCGTTCAAGCCGCCGGTCTCGGCGCCGCGCTACCACGGGCGGCACATCCTCAACCGGCACCCGGACGGGCTGGAGAAGTGCATCGGGTGCGAGCTGTGCGCCTGGGCCTGCCCGGCCGACGCGATCTACGTGGAGGGTGGCGACAACTCCGAGGAGCAGCGCTTCTCCCCGGGTGAGCGGTACGCCAGCATCTACCAGATCAACTACGCCCGCTGCATCTTCTGCGGGCTCTGCATCGAGGCCTGCCCGACCCGTTCGCTGACCATGAGCAACGAGTACGAGCTGGCCCGGGACAACCGCCAGGACCTGATCTTCACCAAGGAGCAGCTGCTCGCGCCGCTGCTGCCGGGGATGGAGCAGCCGCCGCACCCGATGCGGCTGGGCGACAGCGAGAAGGACTACTACGTCGGCGCGCTGACCAACCCGGGCACCTCGGCCGGGGCGGAGAGCTCGCCGATGGGTCCGGGTCGTTACCGGTTGGACGAGCACCCCGGGGTGACCTTCCCCGGTGCCGAGCAGGCCGCCGACCGGGCCGCATCCGGCAAGGCCGACGGGGCCGCATCCGGCAAGGGAGACAAGGAATGACCACGCAGACCGTGCTCGCCGCCTCGGCCTCGGTCTCCGGCGGCGAGGCGGTGACCTTCTGGATCCTCGCCCCGCTGGCGCTGCTCGGGGCGTTCGGGATGGTGCTGGCCCGCAACGCCGTGCACTCCGCGCTCTGGCTGGTGCTGACGATGCTCTGCCTGGGCGTCTTCTACGTCCTGCAGGCCGGGCCGTTCATCGGGATGACGCAGATCATCGTCTACACCGGCGCGATCATGATGCTCTTCCTGTTCGTCCTGATGCTCGTCGGCCGGGACTCCACCGACTCGCTGATCGAGGTCCTGCGCGGGCAGCGGGTCGCCGCGATCGGGCTGGGGATCGGGTTCGCCCTGCTGCTGGGCAGCGGGGTGTACCGGGCCACCGCCGGGGGCGTACCGGTCGGGCTGGACCAGGCCAACGAGGGCGGCAACGTCCAGAACATCGCGCGCCTGCTCTACACCGACTACGTCTTCGCGTTCGAGCTGACGGCGGCGCTGCTGATCACCGCCACCATCGGCGGGATGCTCCTGGCCCACCTGGAGCGGCGCAAGGAGGACAAGCGCGACCAGGTGGCCACCATGAAGGCCCGGTTCGCCCCGGGCAACTACCCCGGGCCGAAGCCCGGCCCCGGCGTCTTCGCCACCTCGTCCTCGGTGGCCACCCCGGCCCGCCTGCCCGACGGCAAGCTGAGCGACCGGAGCACCCCGGAGATCCTTCCGGTGCGCGAGTTGACGTCCGAGGAGAACACGCCGAAGGGGACCGAGAAGTGACCGCACTCCCCGCAGTCGCCAACGGAAAGGCTGCCTGCTGATGGAAGGCTTCTTTTCGGTCGAGCCGAACTACTACCTGGTGCTCGCCTCGATCCTGTTCACCATCGGTGCGGTCGGGGTGCTCGTCCGGCGCAACGCCATCGTGCTGTTCATGTGCGTCGAGCTGATGCTGAACGCGGCCAACCTGGCGCTCGTCACCTTCAGCCGGATCAACGGTGACCTGAACGGCCAGATCATGGCGTTCTTCGTGATGGTGGTGGCGGCGGCCGAGGTCGTGGTCGGGCTCGCGATCATCATGTCGATCTTCCGCACCCGTCGCTCGGCCAGCGTCGACGACGCCAACCTGCTGAAGTACTGAGGGGCCCACCGGTGGAGCAAATTCTGACGTACGCCCAGGCGGCCGAGCCGGCCGGAACCGTCGCCTACGCTCCGGCCGACGGCCTGCTGGGCAACGTGTGGCTGCTGGTGGCGATTCCGCTGCTCAGCGCGGCGATCCTGCTGCTGCTCGGCCGTCGGGCCGACAGGTGGGGGCACTGGCTCGGGGTGGCCGCCGTCGGCGCCGCCTTCGTCCTCGGCCTCACCTTCTTCTTCCAACTCCGTGGGTTGGAGAACAAGTCCGTCGAGCGCAGTCTCTGGGACTTCATCGTGGTCGGCGACTTCCGCGTCGACTTCGGTCTGCTCTTCGACCCGCTCGCCGCGGTCTTCGTCCTGCTGATCACCGGTGTGGGCTTCCTGATCCACCTGTACGCGGTCGAGTACATGGCGCACGACGCGGGCCGGCGACGGTTCTTCGCGTACTTCAACCTCTTCGTCGCCGCCATGCTGCTGCTGGTGCTCGGCAACAACTACGTGATGCTCTACTTCGGCTGGGAGGGCGTCGGTCTGGCGTCGTACCTGCTGATCTCCTTCTGGACCGAGCGGCCCGCCGCCGCCACGGCCGGCAAGAAGGCCTTCCTGATGAACCGGGTCGGCGACGCCGGTCTGGCCATCGCGATCTTCATGATGTTCGCGACGCTGGGCACCACCCAGTACGACGAGGTGTTCACCTCCGTCGGCGGTCTCACCGCGACCACTGTGCTGGTGATGGGGCTGCTCCTGCTGCTCGGGGCGGCCGGTAAGTCCGGCCAGTTCCCGTTGCAGGCCTGGCTTCCGGACGCGATGGAGGGCCCGACCCCGGTCTCGGCCCTGATCCACGCGGCGACCATGGTCACCGCCGGGGTCTACCTGATCGCCCGGTCCAACCCGATCTTCTCGGCGAACTCCACCCTGCAACTCGTGGTGGTCAGCGTCGGTGCCCTCACCCTGCTGATCGGCTGCATCATCGGGTGCGCCAAGGACGACATCAAGCGGATCCTGGCCTGGTCCACTGTCAGCCAGATCGGCTACATGTTCCTCGGCGTCGGTCTGGGCGGGGCGGCGTACGCGCTGGCCATCGTCCACCTCCTGGCCCACGGGTTCTTCAAGGCCAACATGTTCCTCGGGGCCGGGTCGGTCATGCACGGCATGAACGACCAGGTGGACATCCGCCGCTTCGGTGGCCTCTCCAGGTACATGAAGATCACCTGGTTGACCTTCATGGCGGGGTGGTTGGCCATCATCGGCATGTTCCCCTTCTCCGGCTTCTTCTCGAAGGAGCCGATCATCGCCGAGGCCTTCGCCCGGGGTGACTGGACCTCCTGGCTCTTCGGTGGGGCGGCGGTCCTCGGTGCCGGGCTCACCGCGTTCTACATGACCCGGCTCTACTGGCTGACCTTCCACGGCCCGAAGCGGTGGACCGAGGAGATCGAGCACCCGCACGAGTCCCCGCCGCTGATGACGGTCCCGCTGATCCTGTTGGCGGTCGGCTCGATCGGTGCCGGTTTCCTGCTCGCCACCTCGGTGCCGGACTGGCTGACCGCCACCGCGGGGCTCGGCGGTGAGCAGGAGCACCACGAGGCGGTCCTGTCGCACTTCGCGGTCACCGTCATCTCGTTGGTGGTCACCGCCATCGGCGCCGGGCTGGCCTGGTTCCTGTTCCGCAACGGCACGGCCACCGAGCCGCAGCCCGCCGGGGTGGTGGTCACCGCCGCCCGGAAGAACCTGTACACCGACGCCGTCAACGTGGCGGTCTTCGAGAAGCCCGGCATCTTCCTCACCCGGGCCCTGGTGTACCTCGACAACCGTGGCATCGACGGCCTGGTCAACGGCCTCGCCGCCGGCATCGGGGGCGGATCGGCTCGACTCCGGCGACTGCAGACCGGTTTCGTCCGGTCGTACGCGACGTCCATCCTCGCCGGCGCGCTGCTGGTGGTGGCGGCGTTCCTGGCCGTACAGGCGGGGTGGTTGGCGTGATCGACCTCAACCCGGCGGCCCCCGCCGGCGGACCACGCTGTGACGACGGAGGTAAGGCCGCATAATGTCCAACTTCCCGTTCCTCTCGGTGCTGACCGTGGCGCCGCTGGTCGGCGCCCTGGTCGTGGCCTTCCTGCCGCGCAGCCGGCCGAACCTGGCCAAGCAGGTGGCGCTCGGCTGGTCGCTGCTCGTGCTGGTCCTGTCGGTGGTCATGTGGGTCACCTTCCAGGCCGACGGTGACCGGTTCCAGTTCCGCGAGTCGTACCCGTGGATCCCCACCTGGGGGGTGAACTTCACCTTCGCCGCCGACGGCATCGCGCTCGTCATGTTGATGCTCATCACCATCCTGGTGCCGCTGGTGATCCTGGCCTCCTGGCACGACGCCGAGGCGTCGAAGCGGTCGGTGCCCGTCTACTTCGCGCTGCTGCTCGTCCTCGAATGCACGATGATCGGCGTCTTCGCCGCCGCCGACATCTTCCTGTTCTACGTGTTCTTCGAGGTCATGCTGGTCCCGATGTACTTCCTGATCGGCAGCTACGGCGGCCACCAGCGGCAGTACGCGGCGGTCAAGTTCTTCCTCTACTCACTCGTCGGCGGGTTGTTCATGCTCGCCGCGGTGATCGGGCTCTGGGTGGTCGGCGGCAAGACCTTCGACTGGGTGGCGTTGAGCCAGGTGGACATCACCACCGGGACCGAGCGCTGGCTCTTCCTGGGCTTCTTCGTCGCCTTCGCGATCAAGGCACCGTTCTTCCCGTTCCACACCTGGTTGCCCGACGCCGGTGGGGCGGCCCCGGCCGGTTCCGCAGCACTGCTCGTCGGTGTCCTGGACAAGGTCGGTACGTTCGGCATCCTGCGCTACTGCCTGCCGCTGTTCCCCGACGCGGCCAAGTGGTTCGCCCCGTACGCGCTGGCGCTGGGCGTGATCGGCATCATCTACGCCGCGCTCCTGGCCGTCGGTCAGAACGACCTCAAGCGGCTGGTGGCGTACACCTCGATCGCCCACTTCGGGTTCATCGGGGTCGGCATCTTCGCCTTCACCACCCAGGCGGGCACCGGTGCGGTGCTGTACATGCTCAACCACGGCCTCGCCACCGGTCTGCTCTTCCTGGTGGTCGGGATGCTGGTCACCCGGCGCGGCTCGGCGTTGATCAGTGACTTCGGCGGGGCCGGCAAGCTGGTCCCGGTCCTGGCCGGGGTGCTCTTCTTCGCCGGTCTGGCCTCGCTGGCCCTGCCCGGCACCGCACCGTTCGTCTCCGAGTTCCTGGTGCTGATCGGCACCTTCACAGTGAACAAGCCGGTAGCGGTGATCGCCACCCTGGGCATCATCCTGGCGGCGGCGTACGTGCTGTGGATGGTGCAGCGCACCACCCAGGGCACGCTCAACCCGGCACTCATCGAGGTCGAGGCCATGCGCAAGGACCTGAACCTGCGGGAGAAGGTAGTCGTCGCCCCGCTGATCGCCCTGATCGTGCTGCTCGGCTTCTACCCGAAGCCGGTCACCGACGTGATCAACCCCGCCGTCCAGGCGACAATGACCGACATCGGCCGCAGCGACCCCGCTCCGACGGTCGGCGGCGTCCAGGAGGCCTCCCGGTGAGCCTGCCGACCGAGCTGGCGAGCTCCGCAGTCGCGGATGAAAGGACTGCCCGATGAATGAGCTCACGCTGCCGTCGATCGACTACACGGCGCTGGCTCCGATCCTGATCCTGATGGGAGCCGCCGTCATCGGCGTGCTCGTCGAGGCCTTCGTGCCCCGGCCGCACCGGCACACCACCCAGCTGGTCCTGGCGCTGGCCTCGGTCCTGGGTGCGCTGGTGATGGTGGTCCGCAACGCGGACCTGCGGATCATGAACGGCGACGACCGGGTCATCACCATCGGTGGGGCGGTGGCGGTGGACGGGCCGACGCTCTTCCTCCAGGGGGCCATCCTGGTCCTCTCCGCGATGGCCCTGCTCCTGATCGGGGAGCGGTCGGTGGAGCGCGGCGGTGCCTTCGTCGCCCAGGCGGCGGTCACCGCCGAGTCGCCGGAGGACCGGCGGCAGGCGCAGGGGCGGGCCGGGGCCACCGAGATCTACCCGCTGACCACCTTCGCGATCGGCGGCATGCTGATCTTCGTGGCGGCGAACGACCTGCTGACCATGTTCATCGCGTTGGAGGTCTTCTCCCTCCCGCTGTACCTGCTCTGCGCGCTGGCCCGCCGTCGGCGGCTGCTGAGCCAGGAAGCGGCGATGAAGTACTTCCTGCTCGGTGCGTACGCCTCCGCGTTCTTCCTGTTCGGTGTGGCACTGGTGTACGGCTTCACCGCCGGGATGCCGGATCGGGGTGCCGGGGTCGACTTCGCCACCATCAACGCCGCGGTGAGCGAGTCGCCCGCCAGTGACGTGCTGCTCTTCGCCGGTATGGCGCTGATCGCCATCGGCCTGCTGTTCAAGGCGGCGGCGGCCCCGTTCCACGTCTGGACCCCCGACGTGTACCAGGGTGCCCCGACGCCGATCACCGGCTTCATGGCCGCCTGCACCAAGGTCGCCGCCTTCGGGGCCCTCCTGCGGGTCTTCCACGTCGCCTTCGCCGACGCCGCCTGGGACTTCACCCCGGTGCTCGGGGCGATCGCGGTGCTGACCATGCTCGTCGGTGCGGTGCTGGCGGTGACCCAGACCGACATCAAGCGGCTGCTGGCGTACTCGTCGATCGCGAACGCCGGGTACCTGCTGGTGGGGGTCCTCGCGCCGACCCGGGACGGGCTGTCCGGGACGATGTTCTACCTCGTCGCGTACGGCTTCTCGGTGCTGGCCGCGTTCGCCGTGGTGACCCTGGTCCGGGACGCCGACGGAGAGGCGACCCACCTGTCCCGGTGGGCCGGGTTGGGCAAGCGGTCGCCGTTCTACGCCGGGGTCTTCACGTTCATCCTGCTGGCGTTCGCCGGTATTCCGCTGACCAGCGGTTTCATCAGCAAGTTCGCTGTCTTCGGTCCGGCGCTCGCCGCCGACCAGGTGTGGCTGGTGATCGCCGGTGTGCTGACCAGCATGGTGTTGGCCTTCCCGTACCTGCGGGTCGTGGTGATGATGTGGCTCTCCGAGCCGGGTGACAGCACCCCGACGGTCGCCGTGCCGGGTGGACTGACGGCGGCGGCGCTGATGATCGGGGTGGCCGCCACCCTGGTCCTCGGCGTGGCTCCCGGCCCGCTTCTCGACCTGGCGAACGGGGCGGCCGAGTTCGTCCGTTGACCGGGTCACCCGTCGGAACGGGGCCGGGCGCTGTGGCGCTCCGGCCCCGTTTTCCGTCTCGCCGATGGGATCCCCGAACCGGAGCAGGTAGAGAGCGTGTGGCATGGTTGGAGACGTGGTGAATCCGGCTGGCGAGCGTTCAGGTTCCACCGGCTCCGGCGGTCGTCGGAGTCGGTCGAGCACGAGTCAGTTCGGCGCGCTCGGCCTCAGCATCGCCGATTCCCGCGTCGAGGCCTCGGTGCTGGGCGTGCTCGACTCGGTCGAGGCCGAGCTGCGCAGCAGCGTGGCGAGCGCGGACCCGTTCGTCACCGAGGCGGCCCGGCATCTGGTCGAGGCCGGCGGAAAGCGGTTCCGTCCCCTCCTGGTGGCGCTCGGTGCCCAGTTCGGGGACCCGGCGGGGGCGCAGGTGGTGCCGGCTGCGGTGGTGATGGAGCTCACCCACCTGGCCACCCTCTACCACGACGACGTGATGGACGAGGCGGCTGTCCGGCGGGGGGCGCCGAGCGCCAACTCCCGCTGGACGAACTCGGTGGCGATCCTGGTCGGCGACTACCTCTTCGCCCGGGCCGCGGACATCGCCGCCGATCTCGGTCCGGAGGCGGTACGCCTCCAGGCGCGGACCTTCGCCCGCCTGGTGCACGGGCAGATCGCCGAGACCGTCGGCCCCCGCGACGGGGTCGACCCGGTCGACCACTACCTGGACGTGATCGCCGACAAGACCGGTTCCCTGATCGCCACGTCGGCCCGGTTCGGTGGGATGTTCGGCACTGCGGCCCCGGAGTACACGGAGGCCCTCGCCGGGTACGGCGAGATCATCGGGGTGGCCTTCCAGCTCTCCGACGACCTGCTCGACATCTCCTCGGAGTCGGCCCAGTCGGGCAAGACCCCGGGCACCGACCTTCGTGAGGGGGTTCCCACCCTGCCGGTGCTGTACGCGTTGGCCTCCGACGACTCCGACGCCGCCTCGGTGCGGCTGCGGGAGATCCTGGCCACCGGTCCGGTCACCGACGACGCCCTGCACGCCGAGGCGCTCGGTCTGTTGCGGGAGAGTCCGGCGCTCAAGCGGGCGCGGGAGACAGTCCGCAGCTACGCCGAGGACGCCCGCAGCCACCTGGCCCCCCTGCCCGACCATCCGGCCCGCCGGGCGTTGGAGTCGCTCTGCGACTTCGTCGCCGACCGCACCAGCTGACCCCCGGCCACCGGGTTCCTCGGCCCCCCGGGGCCATCCTGCGCCTGCCTTGTCGTCGCCCTGCTGTCGTCCTCACCACCGTCGGGGGTGCGGGCCCGGGCGAGCAGCCGATAGGCGACCACCATGAGCAGGGCCGCCAGAAGCATCGCGGCGGACGCGCCGTACCACATGGTGGGATAGCCCCAGCGGTGGGCGACCAGGCCGAGGACGAGTGGGCCGAGACTGCCGCCGGCGTACACCCCGGTCTGGGTGATGGAGGTGGCGGCGGCCGGGGCCTGCGGGTGCAGCCTGACCACCGCGAAGTTCACCAACCCGGGCCAGGACCAGCCCAGACCGAACCCCAGCACCACCCCCGCCACCAGAGCGAGCGGACTTGCCACAGCGAGCAGCGCCAGCCCGACGGCACCGACCGCCGACATGCCGGCGACCACCGCGAGGTGGCCGGTGCTGCGCCGGTCGGCGAGCCAGCCCGCCCCGATCCGGGCGGCGACGCCGACAGCGCTGCCGAGGGTGAGGGTGAGCCCGGCCAGGCCCGGATCGAGGCCACGGACCACCGAGGCGTCGACCACGAAGGTGCCCAGGGCGTTCGCCGCCCCCGAGGCGAGGGCGGCGGCCACCCCGACGACGACCAGACCCACCGAGACGTGTCCGCCCCGGGCCGCACCGGCCCGACGCGGTGGGGCCGCGTCGGCGGCGGTGACGGTGCCAAGCGCCGCCGACGCGGCCAGCGCCGCCGCCACGAAGGCCCACCGCCAGCCGACTGTCAACGCGATGGTGGGCACCGCCGCGCCGGCCAGCAGGGTGGAGATCGGAATGGCTGCCTGCTTCACCCCGAAGGACAGACCCTGCCGGCGCGGGGGTACGTGCCGAGCCAACGACGAGTTGCTGGCCAGTTGACCGAGCGCGTTCGCTGCGGCACTGAGCCCCAGCAGCGCCACCAGCACCGGGAACGAACGAGCCACTAGGGCGATTGCCAGCAGCGATCCGGCGGAGATCAGGATTCCGAGCCGGGCGCCGACGACCGAGCCGTACCGCTCGACCAGAGCGCCGGAGGGGACCGAGGCCAGAGCGCTGACTCCGAAGTACACCGACACGGCCAGACCCAGGCCGGCGGGGGAGAAGCCGAGGTCGCGGCCCATCTGGACGGCGAGTCCGCCGACCAGGAAGACCGGCAGGACGCAGGCGATGGTGACGGCGACGGCTGCCGCGCTGGCCCGTACCGGGCGGGCGGGGGCGGTGCGCGTGAGGGTGTCGGGCATGATCTGGACAACCTAACCCGAGGAACCTTCGGGCAACGGATCGTCGCCGCCGGTGCACACACAGTCGAACTGATCTGGCATCCTCGACCGAACAGGCATTTCGATAATGGCCGGTTTTTCATATGGTGTAAGTCCCCGGCGTCGGAGGTGGTTGTGCGCGACCCCCTGGCAGAGCCTTCGGATCTCATCCGGAGTGTGTCCCGCGCGCTACGAGTGCTCGAATCGGTCGGTCGTGCCCCGCGCGGGCTCACCGTCAAGCAGATCGCCCGACGCTGCGAACTGACTGTGGCGACGACGTACCACCTCGTCCGGACCCTGGCCTACGAGGGTTACGTGATCCGACGCGAGGACGGCACGTACATCGTCGGGCTGGAGGTGGCCGACCGGTACCGCGAACTGGTCACCGCCTTCCGTGGCCCTCCGGCCGTCGGGGAGGCGCTGCGCCGGGCGGCCCTGGACACCGGCTACAGCCACTACCTGGGCCGGTTCGTCGGCGGTCAGGTGGCGATCACCGCAGTCGCCGAGGGGCCCCGGTCGCCGTACCTGGAGGACCTGGTCCCGGGTTTCGACGAGGGTGCCCACGCCACCGCCCTCGGCAAGGCCCTCCTGGCCACGCTCACCGCCGAACAGCGCTCCCGGTACCTCAGGGAGTACGGCATGCGCCCGTTCACCTCGGCGACCCTGACCAGCCCCGAGGCGTTCGAGGCCGACCTGGCCGCCGGAGACCGGCGTGGCATGCAGTTGGAGTTGGGCCAGTTCCGCCAGGGGGTGGCCTGTGCGGCGGTGCTGGTCGCCCCGGACAAGGACATGGAACGCCGGGTCGTGCTGGCCTGCGCCCTGCCCGCCGGCGAGATGATGACCTCGGCCCGGGTGGTCCGGGCCAAGCTGCTGACTGTGGCGCGGGCCATCGCCGAGGGCCTCACCGCGGAGTGACAGCGACGGCCCGCCGGGCCCGGTCCGCCGTCGACGGTGGCGAACCCGACCGCGACGCGGGTCTCGTCGGCTGTGGAGGGTCCACGCGCCGTCGAATGCGGCGACCCGGACCGCGGCTCGCGTCCCAGCTGCCGATCGGCCCGCCGTCGAGCCGCCAGGCGACCACCACGCCCGGCTTGGCGACGCCGGGTGGTCACAGGCGTTGCCGCAGCGGTACAGGCAGGTCATGGCGGTACGGCTGCCGTGGCGACGGGTGCGCCGAGCCCGTCTGAGCTGGGCTGAACCGAATCGGTTCGTGGCACGTACTCCCCGGCGACCGCACCTGCGCACTCGTCGGAGCGAGGAGACGACCATCAGCGACCACGACGCCCATCTGCTCCGCGCGCTGCACGACGAACACGCGGAGGCGCTCCTCGCGCACGCACTGCGGTTGGTCAACGGGGACCGCCAACGCGCCGAGGACCTGGTGCAGGAGACCCTGCTGCGGGCCTGGCGGCACCCCGACTCGCTGGACCCGCAGCGCGGGTCGGTGCGGGCCTGGCTGTTCACCACCGCCCGGAACCTGGCGATCGACGCCTGGCGTCGGCGGTCCAGCCGCGTCGGTGAGGTGTACACCGACGAACTGCCCGAGCCGCCCCCGGCGGTCGACGAGACGGAGCGTGCGGTGGAGGCCTGGACGGTCGCCGAGGCGTTGAACCGACTCAGCCCCACCCACCGGGAGGTGCTTGTCGAGTGCTTCTACCAGGGGCGATCGGTGACCGAGGCCGCCTCCCGTCTCGGGGTTCCGCCCGGCACCGTGAAGTCCCGCACCCACTACGCGCTGCGCTCACTACGGTTGGTCCTGGCTGAGATGGGAGTGACCGGATGACCGGGTGCGAATTCGCCTTCGACGACGGCGCGTACGTGCTGGGGGCCCTGCCGCCGGGGGAACGGGTGGCGTACGAGCGACACCTGTCCCGCTGCTCGGCCTGCCGGGAGTCGGTCGCCGAGATCGCCGTCCTCCCCGGCCTGCTCAGCCGACTCGACCCCAACGCCGTCGACCAGTTCCTGCCCCCGCCGTCGGAGCCGTCCCGGGTGCCCTCGCTCCTGGACTCCGCGCAGCGGCGCAGGCGCGGCGAACGTCGGCGCAACCGTTGGCGGCATGCGGGCACCGGGCTGGTCGCCGCCGCCCTGGCCCTGGTGGTCGGCTTCGGCGCGGCGACCTTCCTCCAGGAGACCGAGGCACCTCCCTCGGAGATCCGGATGGTGGCCATGCAGCCGGTGGCCGGGACGGTCCCGGTCTCCGCCGAGGTCGGGCTGACCGCCAAGGGCTGGGGCACCGAGGTCACCATGCGCTGCGGGTACGACCCGAACGCCGGCCACGGCAAGGCGTTCACCTTCCGACTGGTGGCGTACGGGCCGGACGGCGCGCAGGAGCAGATCGGCTCCTGGCTCGCCGCCCCCGGCGACGACCTGCGGATCTCCGGGGCGACCCGGTTCACCGGGGCGGAACTGGTCCGACTGGAACTGCTCCGGGCGGACGGGACCGCGGTGCTCGGCTACGACATCAGGTGACCCGCGCCGAACTCGGCGGCGATCCGGGTGACCCGTCGACCCAGGTGGGTCGGGGGGCGGGCAGCGGCGTGGGGGCGACGATCCGGTGCCGCCGGGCGTGCCGTACCGCGTCCACCGTGAAGGCGACGAGCGCGGCCCAGACCAGGACGAACCCGGCCAGCCGGGCCGGCGGCATCGGCTCGTGGAAGACGAGCACCCCGATGCCGAGCTGGAGGATCGGGGCGAAGTACTGCAACAGGCCGAGGGCGCTCAGCGGCAGCCGGTTCGCCGCCCCGGCGAAGAGCAACAGCGGAATGGCGGTGACCACCCCGGCCAGCACCAGCAGCACGGTGTGCCCGGTGGAGACCCGGCCGAAGGTCGTCCCGCTGGTGAGGGACAGCCACCCCAGGTAGCCGAGGGCGGGCAGGGCCAGCGCCGCCGACTCCACCAGCAGCCCCTCGGCTGCCGGAACCCCGAGCCGCTTCTTGACCAGCCCGTACGTGGCGAAGCTGCCGGCCAGGAGTAGGGCCAGGTAGGGCGGGCGACCGTAGTCCACTGTCAGCACCGTCACGGCCACCCCGCCGAGCCCCAGGGCCGCCCACTGGACCCCCCGGAGCCGTTCCCCGAGCAGTGTCACCCCGAACAGCACCGCCACCAGCGGGGTGATGAAGTACCCGAGGGCCGTCTCCACCACCCGCTCGGTGTCCACCCCGTAGATGTAGGTGCCCCAGTTGACGGCGATCAACACCGCCGCCAGGAAGATCCCGGCGACGGTACGGGGTCGGCGCAGCAGCGACCTCAGGAACCCGAGGTTGCGCAGGGCGGCCAACAGCAGGGCGACGAAGAGCACCGACCAGACGATCCGGTGGGCGAGCACCTCCAGCGGGCCGGTCGGGCGCAGCAGCCGCCAGTACAGGGGGAAGAACCCCCAACAGAGGTACGCGGACGCCCCGTACAGGTAGCCCAGGCGAAGTTCGGTCACTCCGTGACTGTAAGGGGCGAGGCGGGTTCTGGTTCCTTATCGGTGACTGGCCTCACCCGCCTGTCGGGTTCCATCCACACACCAGGTGCGACAGGGCCGAAACCGAGCTTCGCGTACACCCCCTGAGCATCGAGGGTGGTCAGCAGGATTCGGCGTACCCCCAGGTCGGCGAGGTGGTCGCGGACCGCACCGGCGAGCCAGGTGCCCAACCCCCGACCCCGCTCGGCGCGGTCGACGTAGACGTCGCAGAGATAGCCGAAGACCGCCCCGTCGGTCACCGCCCGGGCCACCGCCACCTGGCGGTGGTCGGGGGTCGGGGCCGTGAACCGGCCCCGACCTGCCCTCCGGCGGTCAGTCCCGGTCGAGGATCGCCCCGAGGATCCAGGTGACCACGCCGACGAAGAGCGCACCCAGCACCGCCGGCCAGAAACCCTCCACCTCGAACGGCAGCCCGGCCTTCCCGGCGATCCAACCGGTCAGCATGAAGAGCAGACCGTTCACCACCAGCGCGATGAGGCCGAGGGTGAGCAGGTAGAACCCGCAACCGACCACTTTGATGATCGGCTGGAGCACCGCGTTGACCACCCCGAAGATGACCGACACGATCGTCAGCGTGACCACCGTCTCGATCGCCGAGGCGGACTGTAGGTCGATGCCCGGGATCAGCAGTGTCGCCAACCAGAAGGCGACGACTGTGGAACCGAGCCTGATCAGAGGACCTTTCAGCGAATCCATGGCGCGCATGGTGCCACGGTCGGCCCCGAGTCGGGTACCCGTCGTTCCCGCCCGGTCACCGGCGGGTGGGTCTGCCGATCAGCTGTGACTCGATCTGGGTGGGCGAGAGCAGTGCCCACCGCAGCGCGCGCCGGTTCACCACCGCCACCATGTCCGCACGGATCCGGGTCAACCACCCGGCCGACCCGCCCAGCCCCAACGCCGTCCCCGCCAGGGCCGCCTCGTCGGCTGTCAACGGCTGCAACACCGCCAGATCCGCCCGGCCCAGCAGGTCCACGTCGGTCGGGGTCAACTCGTCCCGGACGACCAGGACCGTCTGCCAGGGCGTACCCGGGCCGAAGGCGGCAGGCATCCGACCGGCGTCCACCACCACCAACAGTGGACGCAGGGCGGTGGCGGGGTCACCGGCCACCTGCCGACCCGGCGGCAGCAGGGGGATCGCCGCGCCGGGGGTACCGACGCCCCGGGCGAACGGCTCCCAGCTGCGGGGTCTGGCGGTCTGGACCGCCACCCGGGCACCGGCGGCCATCGCCCGCAGGAGGAGCAGCTGAGCTGCCCGGACCCCACCGACCAGCACGATCCTGGTGGGCTCCGGCCGGAACAGCCGAACCGTCAGCGCCCCACCGTGCCGGTTGGCTCCGACCATCAGACCCGCGTCGTCGAGGGCCGGTTCCAGGTCCGCCGGTTCCGGCCCCCCTGTCGACGGGTGGGCGTTCGGCAGGGCCAGCGGCAGGGTGGCGGCCAACCCGGGGAGGTGTTCCCCGTCCAGGCGGCAGACCTCCCCGCCGGTGCCGGTCACCAGCCGGTGCAGCGCCTGCCCCGCCCCGGCCAACTCGGCCGGATTCCACCCGGCCAGCCGTACGGTCAGCTGCACCGCCGGTGGATCGGTGCCGGTCGACGGGCCGGCGGAGAGGGACACCGTGGTCGACGCGGCGGGCAGGGCGAGCAGCCGGGGGATCAGCCCTCGGCAGTCGGCCGGCCACCGGCGCAGCCGGAAGGTGGCCTGCGACAGTGGACCCGTCCGCACCGACTTCCAGGTCTCCTGCACCGGCGGGTCGACGTCGTGGTGGGCGTACTCGGCGAGGACCCGGAGTGCGGCGTGTTCCCCGAGGGGACGGGCGGAGACCGGGCCGAGTCGGCGGACGCTCCGTCGGACCAGGCCCGCGAGGCGGCGTCGCAGCTCCTCGTCCGACCAGCCGTCGGTACGCAGCACCCTGACCACCAGGACCGCCCGCCCCCACGCGGGCAACCGGCCGTCGGTCAGCTGGCGGTACGACGTGGCCGCCGCCCCCGCACCGGTGCCCACGGCCGGGGCCGGCGCGCCACCGAGCAGGAGTTGGATCCGCACCGGCGGACCGGGGCCGGTCGGCGGGGGCAGCAACTCCGACGGCGAGGGCACCTGCTGTCGGCCCCGCCCCAGCAGGTCACCCGGATCACCCAGCTCCAGCAGGACCGCCAGGCCGGTGGGGTCGTCCACCACGGCCCCGAGTTGGCCCGCCGGATCGGCGGCCTGGATCGTCGCGCCGGGGGCGACCCGGTCGAGCAGGTCGCCCGAGGTGGCCGCCCGACGTCGGGCGAGGTGACCCCACGCCACGCCGAGCCACTCGAACAGCCACCGGCCCCGGACCCGGATCCAGGCCCCGGCCAGCAGGAGGACGGCGCCGGCCAGCGCCACCGCCGTCGACCCGGCCCCCCGACCGAGGGCGGCGACCGGCAGGACCACCGCCACCTGCGCGGCCACCACCTGCCCGGCCCGTACGCCGACCGCCGACAGGCGGCTCGTGACAGTCCACCGGGGAGCGGCCGACGCCGGTCGGGGCGCGGTGACCCGGTCGGCGGACGGGCCGGTAATGGTCACCGTCACCGCTCCTCCTGTGCCGGTCACTCGGGTGGGGTGGGGCTCGTCGACGTCGCCCATCGTAGAGCGCACGCGTGCACTGCGTTGCCCTTCGACCGTACGGTTGTCCACAGGGGGCGGTGAGGGGTGGCAGAACCACCATCCGGCGACTACCGTCAGCGACGAAATCGTACCGATCCGCACCCGGCCGTCGACTGGGGCAGGTGGTGCGTCCCCGCCGGGACGGGCCGGACGGATCGGCCATGACCGATGAGACGAGGTGACTCCGGGTGTCCCAGACCCAGTCGGAAGCTGCGGTGATGCAGTCGACCGCCGCGAAGTTCGAGCAGGTGGACCAGTCGTTGCAGAGCATGCTCACCGGCCTGATGGCCCAACTCCAGGTCCTGCAACAGGCCTGGCGTGGTGCCGGTGGCCGGTCGTTCGAGCAGGTCAAGCAGCAGTGGGGGCAGGACCAGGCGGCGTTGCAGCGGGCGCTGCGGGAGACCGCCCAGGC
This sequence comes from Micromonospora sp. NPDC000207, assembly GCF_040300925.1. Lineage (NCBI taxonomy): Bacteria > Bacillati > Actinomycetota > Actinomycetes > Micromonosporales > Micromonosporaceae > Micromonospora > Micromonospora sp. NPDC000207. The sequence goes on along the minus strand of NZ_JBEPEQ010000001.1, from coordinate 106,381 downwards.
GATCCGCACCGCCGGTCGGCAGTACGACGTCGCCGACGCCGACGCGGCGGGCCGGGTGTCCGGCACCAACCGTGGCGGCATCCAGCTCCCGCTCTGAGCGTCGTAGGCGTAGGAAACGGCCCGGAATCGAAAAGGGGAACGTCGATGGACAATGGTGTGCTTGTCGTCAACTTCGCCGCGCTTCAGCAGGCGGGCGCGGACATCCAGCGGGCGTTGAACACGCTCGAATCGCAGCTCGGGCAGTTGGAACGGGATGCCGCCCCGTTGGTCGCCACCTGGGCCGGTGACGCGCAGCAGGCCTACCAGGTCCGCCAGTCCCGGTGGCGGACCGCCTCGCAGGATCTCCAGGCGATGCTGCGCGACATCAAGATTGCTGTGGACGACTCCGCGACGGACTACCTCAACACCGAGAAGCGCAACGTCAACCTCTTCCAGTGACGGAGATGGTGGTACCGGTCCACCGGCGTACGGGTGCCACCACCGCCCCCACCACCGGCTGTCCCCGCCCTGCGGGTGGAGCCCAGTCGCGGTCAGGCCGATCCGGCGGGGCGCCACCGGCGTCGTACCCCTCTCGGCAGCACCAACGCGGTCAGGACGGCGACTGTCACCACCGCCGCCGCACCCGAGGCGACAAGTGTCGCCCGCTTCTCGGCCCTCGCCCGTCGGGCCTGGCGCACCACCACCTCCGGGTCGGCCAGGTCGTCCGGCAGGCCCGCAGCCGGGGACCCGGACGGGTGCGGTGACAGTGCGGTCTCGACGATCGCGCGGTACGGGTTCAACACGCCCGCGCCGTACCCGTCCGCCGAACCGCCCGGCGCCGGGTCGACGGTGGCCACGATCCGGCGGGCCACCTCGGCCCCGGTGAGGTCCGGCCGGTACTGCCGCACCAGCGCGGCCGTCGCCGCCACGAAGGGGGTGGCGTAGCTGGTGCCGTCCGCGCTCCGGTGACCCTGCCCCGGTACGGCGAGCAGCACGTCGCTGCCGGGGGCCACCAGGTCCACGTGCGGACCGGTCTGGGAGAAGTCGGCGCGGGAACCGGCCGGGGTGAGCGCACCCACCCCGAGGACCCCTTCGTACGCCGCCGGATAGGGCACCGGATCTCCGCTGCCGTGCAGGTTGCCTGCGGCGGCCACCACGACCACGTCCCGGTCGACGGCGTGGGCCACCGCCTCCCGGACCGCCGGATCGTCGGCGTACAGGACCACGGAGAGGTTGAGCACCTGCGCACCCCGGTCCACCGCCCACCGGATCGCCCTTGCGAACTCGGCCGCCTCGACCGTACGGCCCGACTCCTGCCCGTCGACCACCTGCTGTTCGCTGACCCGGACCGGCAGGATCCGGGCCTCGGGGGCCAGCCCCCGGAAGGCGATCCCGGGACGTGGGGCGGCGGCGATGATGCTGGCCACCCCCGTCCCGTGGCCGGCGCAGTCTCGGGTGCCGTCGCCCGGACGGTCGAGGAAGTCACTGCCGTCGAGGACCCGTCCGGCCAGTTGGGGATGCCGCCGGTCCACCCCGGAGTCGATCACCGCGACCGTCACACCGGCACCGGTGGCGAGCGGGGCGAGCCGGTCGGGGGCGTACCTCAGGTGCGGCCACGGTGCCTCGGTGACCGGGCGGGCGGGCGCGGGCGCAGACGCGCAGCCCGGTGCCGTCCGTTGCGCGAGCGCCGGACCGACGGCGAGAGTGACAGGGGTCGCACCCACCGGGCCGGCGACGGCGATCGTCAGGGCCGTGGCCAGGCCCGCCAGGCCGAGCAGGCGTGCCGGAACCGGGAGAACCGGGCACCGGGACATCGATCGCCTCCGCCTCGTGTCGGCACCGGAACAGGATGTTATCGCTCGGCCGGTCGAGGCGCGGACCGGTGCCAACCGTGGGATTGTGATCTTGTTACTACCTTGTAGGTTGTAGGCGATAGCTATGGCCCGTGCCAGGGAGGAGAGGTGGCCGTGACCGGATGGGAGCCGGCCACCGATGCCGAGGTGGCCATGCGGGACGCGCTGCGCGCCCAGGACCAGGAGCTCTACTTCCGGATCCTGGCCCGCACCGACCTGCTGTTACCGGTGTCGGCGCAGTCGCTCGCCAACCGGACCGCAGCGGGTTGGGGGACCTGGACCACCGGCGGACGCACCCACGTGCTCGCCTTCACCTCCGCCGCCGCGCTGCGCGCCAGCCTCGGCGAGAACGCCGGATCCAGCCGCCGCACCGCCTACGCCGACCTGGCCTCCGGCTGGCCCAACCACGAGTGGTGGCTGGCGGTGAACCCTGGGCTGCCCATCGAGGGCTACCTGCCGGCCTGGTTCGTCGCCCAACTCTCCCGGGGCGACGTCCGGTTGCCGGGCCGCACCATGGGTGCCCGTGCCCGGCTCGAACGGGTGGAGTCCCTGGCCCGGACGCGCAACACCCCCGCCCCGCCGGAACGTGACGCCCCGCCCCGCCCCGCCGGGTATCCACCACCGGCGACACCGGACCGGGCCGAGACCACGCCGTTCGGGCCGCACCGGCCCGCCGCCGGTCCCACTACCTATCCGAACGGGGCACCGGGGGCCACCCCGGTCGGCGGCGAGCAGTTCCCACCGCCCCCCGCGACACCCCCACCGCCACCGGTGACCTCACCGACGGGGTCGGCCGCGCCGCCGCCTACCTCCCCGGCGCCTCCGGCGACACCGCCCACCGACACCGGGCGTACCGCTGTGGCGAACGGTTGGCTGACCAGGCCGGGTCCGCCGAACGCACCGACCTCCCCGGCCACACCTCGTCCCGCCGCCGAGCCCTCGCTCTTCGACCCGGCACCCCGTCGTGAACCGCCTGTCGACCCGCCCCGGCCAGCCCTGCGGGCCACCCCGCCGACGCGTGGCGGGCTCGGCGGGCAGCCCTTCCCGAGCCGTCGACCGGCCGGATCGGCCGCCGAAAACCACGCTCCCGCCTTCCAGTTCGGCACGGACCCGGAGGCCACCAGGGCGCTCCGTTCCCCCGGCGAGGAGGCCCCCCACCCGGCGAGCCCGACGCCGAGGACGGAGGAGGCCACCCGGGCGCTCCGCCCGCCGACCGCTGCCGAGCCGACCCAGGCGCTCCGGCCGTCGACCGCCGCCGAGCCCACCCGCGCTCTCCAGTTCGGATCGGGGCACCCGGAGACCACCCGGGCACCCGGCGTCGGTGGGGAGGTGGGCGAACCCACCCGGGCGATGCCACTCGCCGCCCGGCGTCCGGTCGACCCGGACGCCACCCGTGCCTACCGGGGTGGGATCCCCGCCGACGAGGTGACCCGACCCCTGTCGGCGCGGCGTCCCGGCCCGGCCGACGAGCCCACCCGCCCGTTGTCGGCTCGACGGCCCGGCCCGGGCCCGGCGGAGGACGTCACCCGCCCGTTGTCGGCCCAGCGTCCGGGCCACGGACCGGCCGACGAGGCCACCCGGGCGTTGCCGGCGGCCTGGCAGCGAGCCGACGCCCCGCCCACCGCCGAGGGGCAGAACCGCAGCCCGCAGCCCCCCGCCACCTCGGGTGCGCCGCCCGCGGAACACCCCGAACTCCGGGCGGCGACCACCGGCAACAGCGGGTCGACCAGCTTCTGGGAACCGGCCTCGGTCCGGCGACGGGCGGCCGGGGTGCCACCACCGCAACGCGCGTCGGCGACCGGCCTGTCGTCGACGCCCGGTGCAGCGACGGCCGGTGCAGCAGGGCCCGACCCGTCGGCGGCGACAGGACCAGCGACGACAGGGCCAGCGGCGGCCGGACCAGCGGCGGCCGGACCAGCGACGGCCGGACCGTCGGCGGTGGGCGGTGCGTCGGCGGTGACCGGTGCGGCCGAGCCCACGCGGGATCTCGGTGCCGCCTTCCGCACCGAGTCGAACCGGAGCGTCCCGAACCGGAGCATCCTCGACCGGGACGATGCGCAGCGGGACACCCCGCCGTCGGGCACCGCCGGTCAGGACACCCCCGGTCAGGGCACCGCCGGTCAGGACACCCCCGGTCAGGACACCCCCGGTCCCCGGTTCTCCGCCCGCGACCTGGCCGACCTGAAGGCCGCGCACCTCGACCCCAGCAACCTCGGTCCCTCCGACGAGGCGTCCGTCCCCCAGGCGCCCGTCGACCCCCCGGCCACCCCGGCGGCCGGGCCCCCGGACCAGGCGACGGTACGCATCGTCGCCCCCGACGGCGTAGCCGATGCCATCCCGGCGGACCAGGCGACCGTACGGATCGCCACCCCGCACGAGGAGACGGCGCGGGTCCCGACAGTGGATCCGCCCACCACCGACCTGGCGGAGGCGCAGGAGGCCCTCTCCGAACCAGCCTCGGTCGCCGAACCGGCCTTCGACGTCCCCGCCCCGCGCCGCCCGCCCTCCCCGATCGTGATCGAGGGCACCGTGATCGAGGCCCGGGAACTGCCCGATCTCGACACCGACCCCGGTGCCGCGCAGACACTCCCGGAGGCGGGAACCGATCCGGCCCCGGCCCGGCCGATCGTCGCTGCCGACGGTGTCGAGGAGCCGGGGACCGCAGTGGCCCCGGACTCCCCGGACGAGCCGACCGCTGTCATCGCATCGGATGACCCCACCGCCGTCGTCGCATCTGATGACCCGACCGCTGTGATGGCATCGGACGGTCCGACTGCTGTCATCGCATCGGACGACCTGACCGCCGTCATCGATCAGGACGGGCCGACCGCTGTGATCGCATCGGACGACCCGACCGCAGCCATCGATGCGGACGGGCCGACCGCAGTCATCGACTCGGACGGGCCGACCTCGGCCATGGAACCGGACGGGGCAGCCGAGCCGGAGGCGACGCCGGAGCCGGACTTCCGGCCGGCGAACTCCGTCGAGCAGGACCTGCTGACCGCCGCCGGCAGCGGCAGCACCGACAGCTTCCTCTCCACGCTGCTGCTCGCCCGGGTCCTCCTGCCGGTCGCGCCCCACTCGGCGGCGGGGAGTCGCCCCGGCGATCCGGGTTTCGTCTGGCGCACGGAGCGCCTCGACGGCGAGACGTACGTGGTGGTGCACACCTCGCCGGAGCGCCTGGCCGACCACCACACCGTCACCGTCGACACGGTGCTGGTGAAGTTCGTCCAGCTGATCAGGGCCTGGCCGGACGAGGACTGGCTCTTCGCCGTCAACCCGGGCACCCCGATCGGGGCGAAGCTGCCCGGGGAACAGATCGTCGGGTTGGCGAACTGGGCCGCCGAGGTGGGTCTCGGTGCCGACGTCGAGGAACCGCCGACCGCCGCTGGTGCCGCCGAATCGGCAGTACGCCCCCGGAACACCCCGCCGACTGTCGACGCCAACCTGCCGGTGGTGATGCAGAAGGCCGTCGCCCCCAGTCAGCTCGCCTACTACCTGGAGCGGGGCTACGACCGGGTGTCGGGATTCGTGCACCGGGCGAGCGAGTTGGCCCACCTGAACACCCCGGCCCGTCTGCACGAGGCGCTCGGGCTGTCCTACCCCGACTCGCCGTTCGCCAGGGACGCCGACGAGATCTACGTCCTGCGCTGGCCGGCGCACCGCCCCAGCCTCTACCGGATCCCGTACGGCGGGCAGAACGAGGACGCGATGCGGGCGATGGAGGGCTGGGTGATCGAACGCCCCCCGTTCCGGGGCAACGGGTTCGCACCCGGGGAGAGCAGCGACGTGATCGCCGAGTTCAAGGTGGACAGCGCCAGGTTGCCGTACGGGGCTCAGCTGTGGCGGATCAGCTCCACCGGCACCGAGCACCTGGTGGCCACCCTGGACACCGACGCCCTGCGCTGGCGTCAGGTCGGTGACTCCTGATGCGTGACGGTTACGTCGCCCGGTGGCGGGACCGGGAGTACCAGGCCAGCCCGAACGGGGACGAGGTCCGGCTTTACCAGCCCGAACCGGGGGACGGGTTCGAGGAGATCCGCCCGGGGCGCTACGTCCGGGTGCTGCCCGTCCGCGAGGTCGAGGATCTGGTGTACGTGCGTACCACCTGCACGTGGCAGGGGCAGCCGTTCATCGTCCTGGCCGAGCACGACGGGTGGCTGCGGGTCGAGTACACGGGCGGCAGGTGGCCGGTGGCCCAAGCGATGGGGCTGGAGGCGTTCGATTTCGGCGTCTACCAGGGTTGGGCGCCCACGAGCGAGGTCGCCGACCTACGGGAGCAGCGGCTCTGACCACCCCGGCAGCCGGTCGTCGCAGCCACCGGTCAGGACTTCGCCCAGCGCAGGACCTCGCCGAGGACCAGGTCGGGGGCTTCGAGGTGCGGGAAGTGCCCCACGTCGTCGAGGAGCCGCCACTCGTACGGGGCGGTGACGTACCGGCCGGATCCCTGGGCGGTACGGGGTAGCGACGCCTCGTCGAGTGCCCCGTGCAGTTGCAGGGTGGGGGTGACAAGGGGCCGCTGCATCAACTTGACGAACCGGTACCCGTGTAGACGCAGCACCGAACGGAAGGCCCACCGGTAGCCCTCCATGGCGCAGAACGCCGCCTGGGGGATCTGCATCGCGTCCCGGCACTGTCGGGCGTACGCCGGGAAGTCCGGGCCGGAGACCCAGCGTGCCCCGCCCCACCGCCGCAGGGTCGCCTCCACCTCGGCGGCGTCGTCGCGGGTCAGGACGTGTTCGTAGCGGGGAAGCTGGAACTTCAGCGCCGGGGTGGAGGCGGCGAACTGTCCGCGTGGATCGGCGAAGATCGCCGCGCGGAGGCGCAACGGGTGCGGTGCCCCGAGAACCACCAGTCGGCGTACGAGGGTGGGGTGGAACGAGGCGGCGGTCCACCCGATCTGCCCCCCGGCCCCGGTGCCGACGACTGTCGCGGAGCGTTCCCCCATGCCCCGGATCAGCCCGGCGATGTCGGCGGCGAGGGTGTAGCCGTCGTACCCCCGGGGTGGTTTGTCGCTGGCCCCGTAACCGCGCAGGTCGACGGCGACCGCCCGGAAACCGGCGTCGGCGACCGCCGGGAGCATCTCGTGCCAGGCCCACCAGTGTTCGGGGAAGCCGTGCAGGAAGAGCACCAGCGGGCCCGCGCCGGCCTCGACGACGTGGAACCGGCTGCCGTTGGCCCCGACGAACCTGTGGGTCCACGGCCCGGGCGTCAGCACGCAGGACTCGTCGAAGGGGCCGCCACGCTGCTCGGTCATGCCTGACAGCCTAGGACCCCGCCGCCGTCGGCCGGGGCCGCCCGACCCGCCGGTTCCGCAGGTGCCTCCGGCCGGCGGCTCCGGCACCCCTGCGACCGGGGTGCACACGGGTGCCGCCCGGGCAGGTGACCTGCCCGGGCGGCGATGGTGCGACTGATCGACCGATCAGGAGAACCGGACCTTCAGCGAGGTGCCGTCCTCCTCCACGACCCGGATCTTCGTCCCGGTGGAGGGGAGCTTGACGCCGTGGTTCGGCAGCTCCGCGAACCAGTACTTCTTCGTGTCGTCGAAGAGCGGCTGCGCCGCCTGGCCCCGGATGTACTGCGGCTGGCTGTTCAGGTGCAGCGTGAACGAGTCGGCCTTGCGCAGGCTGAACGGGGCGTCGTACACCTGGATCCGGGCCCGCCACGGCTGGCCGGTCAGGTTGCTGATCGGCTTGGGCCGGGAGTCGATGATCAGGTTCCGGCCCTCACCCGGGTGGGCGAAGGTGTCGTTGTCCGCCCACCGGGTGTTCCAGTACGAGATCAGCAGACCCTCCTGGTACGCGTAGTGGTCCACCCAGTCGGGCTTGGTGTTGGCGTACCCGAAGAAGTACGGGCCGGTCTTGAGGTACTTGTCGTACGAGACGTACGACCGGTGTCCGGCGATGTAGAAGTTGTCGAACAGCCTGGTGTAGGTCTCCTCGGCGATGCTGAAGCCCCGCAACGTCCAGTCACCCGGGCCGTCCTCGGCACCGTCGTCGGCGATCACCTGACCGTCGGCGACCACTGTGAAGGCGTCACCGTAGAAGCCGCCGGCGGAGACGCCACCGTCGGTCTGGTACCGGAGTCGGACCTGGGCCACCTGACCGGCGGCGAAGTCCAGCGGGACGGCGACGTCGACCCACTCGCCACCGGTGCTGCCGTCGATCGCCGGACGCGGGTCCGAGTTGGAGATCGGCGGGATCGCCGTGCCGTCGATGGTGCCCGGCAGGGTGGTCCAGGTGGCCCCACCGTCCACCGAGCCCTCGATGAACAGGTAGTCGTAGTTCTCCTCGATGTCGTACCGGCCCTTGAAGGTCAGGGCCGCCGACGACTTCCCGGTGAGGTCCACCGTCCGGGTCATGCTGGTGTTCAGGTCGTCGTCGTTGCCGGAGAAGAACTGCTTGGTCCCCTCGAACGGCGCACCGTTGTCGAAGGTGTACTCCCGCTTCGGCAGTACCACCACCGCGGCCTGCGGCTTGTCGGAGTTGTACTCCTGCGGGCCGAGCTTCAGGGTGCGCTTCTCGCCGGCCACGACCACCTCGTAGTCGAGCCACCCGAGCTGGAGCTTGTTCCACGCCCCGAGGTCGCCACCGCGCTCACCGATGCCGCCGTCGTTCTTGCCGCCCAGGCGGCTCTGCGCCATCAGCGTCCAGTGCTCGTTGTTGTTGTCCCCGCCGCTGAGGACGTTGTAGTCGTCCGGTAGACCGAGGTCGTGGCCGTACTCGTGGTAGAAGACGCTGCGGCCACCGTTCTCCGGCTGGATGGTGTAGTCACCGATCCAGACGCCGGTGTTGCCGATCTGCGTGCCACCGGCCGGGAAGTTCGGCGGACCGGTCTGACCCATCTGGGTGTTGTAGGCGTACCACCTGTGGCTCCAGATGGCGTCCTCGCCCTGGATCGGGTCACCGTCGGCCATGTCGCCGCCGGCGTGCACGATCTGGAAGTGGTCGATGTAGCCGTCCGGCTCGTTGAAGTTGCCGTCGCTGTCGTGGTCGTACCGGTCCCACTTGTCCATCGCCTTGACGTCCGCGGCGATCTGGGCGTCGGTGCGGCCCTGGGCCTTCTGGTCGACGACCCACTGGTTGGCGGCGTCCCGGACCAGGTCCCAGACGTTGTCGCAGACGATGTCGGAGCAGACCGCCGGGTCGCCCGTCGGGTCGTCGTCGGCCTTCGGGTCGCTGGAGCGGCCGTACCGGGCCTCGTTGTACTTGACCTTCACCCAGTTGGTGACGGTCCCGTCGACGCTGTAGCGACCCGAGGACTGGGCCTCGTAGTACTGCTTGAGCGACTCGTCCCCACGGTCGGTGCCGAAGTAGAGCTTCTCGAAGTGCGCCTGGTCGTAGTCGGCCTGCCAGACGGTGGAGTTGTCCACCGTACGGTCCGGCTCCGGGATCTCGTTGTGCAACGGACCGTCGAACCTGGTCGGCCCCGGCGTGCCGGGGTCGGTGTCCTTGTCCGGGTAGTCCGGGTGCCTGTCGTTACCGAACTCGGCCAGGATCACGAAGATCTGGTCGGTCTGCTCCCGGGACAGCTCGACGTACTGGTCCTTGTTCTTGCCACCGCCCACCCGGGCGGAACGGGCCGCGGGGCCGGTCGGACTGCCGGCGGCCTCGCCGACCTTCACGACGGTGCTGCCGTTGATCCGTTGGGTCTCGGCCCGGCCGGTCAGGACGTCGGTGAGTCCCTTCTGGCGCAGGGCGCGGCGTTTGTCCTCCAACGGGTTGGGCAGGTCGTGCTCGGCGTGAGCGGGCTCAGCGGCCGACTGGGCGGCCACCGGCGACTCCGGCTGCGGCGCGGCGCTCGCGGACGTCGTCGCGACCAGTCCTGTCGCCGTCAGCGAGAGCCCGAGCAGACCCACTGCGACTTTGCGCACGTGGTACCTCCGGTGTGAGGGAACCGGCCCCACGGGGGTGGTACGGGACCGGTGGAAATTGATCCCAGTCATGGGACTCATGGTGAACATAGACACCGGTGGGACGCGTGGGAAGAAGGACACGTCGATTTGTTGCAAGAATTTGGGTGCCCGGTCGCACTCCGTCACATCTGCCCAGGCCGCAGCGCGGGTGGACGGTCGGTGTCGGTCACCTGACTCTGCGTCCGCCGAAACGGGGATTTCGGATTTCCCGCAAAAGCGATGAGTGGCGGTCCAGGTACGGACCGCCACTCACCTACTGGTATGGCCGGGATCGGAGATTCGTCAGTCGTCGTCCGACTTGCCGCCCTGCATCCCCGAGGAGATCAGCTCCATCACCGAGGAGTCCTGCAACGTCGTGACGTCGCCCAGCGACCGGTTCTCCGCCACGTCCCGCAGCAACCGGCGCATGATCTTGCCGGACCGGGTCTTGGGCAGCTCCGGCACCAGCATGATCTGCCGGGGCTTGGCGATCGGCCCCAACGTCCTCGCCACGTGGTTACGCAACTCGACGATCAGCTGCTCACCCGCCGCACCGGAGGTCTCCGCGTTCCCCCGGGGGATGGCGAACGCCACGATGGCCTGACCGGTCGTCGGGTCGGTCGCCCCGACCACCGCCGCCTCCGCCACCGACGGGTGGCTGACCAGGGCCGATTCCACCTCGGTGGTGGAGATGTTGTGCCCCGACACCAGCATCACGTCGTCGACCCGACCGAGCAGCCAGAGATGACCGTCGCCGTCCTTCTTCGCCCCGTCCCCGGCGAAGTAGATCCACTCGTCGCCGGCACCCACCCCCGCACCGAACCGGGACCAGTACGTCTCGACGAACCGGTTGTCGTCACCCCAGATCGTCCGCAGCATCGACGGCCACGGCTCCCGCAGCACCAGGTAGCCGCCCCCGCCGTCGGGCACCGACTGACCCTGGTCGTCCACCACGTCGGCGACCACCCCCGGCAGGGCACCCATCGCGCTGCCCGGCTTCGCGGCCGTCACCCCCGGCAACGGGGAGATCATCATCGCCCCGGTCTCCGTCTGCCACCAGGTGTCCACGATCGGCAGCTCACCCCGACCCACGTGCTGCCGGTACCACATCCACGCCTCGGGGTTGATCGGCTCGCCGACGCTGCCCAGCAGGCGCAGCGAGGACAGGTCGTAGCCGGCCGGGACCTCCTCGCCCCACTTCATCATCGTCCGGATCAGGGTCGGCGCGGTGTACAGGACCGTCACCCCGTACCTGTCGACGATCTCCCAGAACCGGCCCTTGTGCGGGGTGTCCGGGGTGCCCTCGTACATCACCTGGGTGGCGCCGTTGCTGAGCGGGCCGTACACGATGTACGAGTGCCCGGTGACCCAGCCGATGTCGGCGGTGCACCAGTACACGTCCGTCTCCGGCTTCAGGTCGAAGACCGCGTGGGTGGTGTACGACGTCTGGGTCAGGTAGCCACCGGTGGTGTGCAGGATGCCCTTCGGCCGGGCCGTCGTGCCACTGGTGTAGAGGATGAACAGCGGGTGCTCGGCGTCGAAGGGCTGCGCCGCGTGCTCAGCCGGAGCGGTCTCCACCGTCTCGTGCCACCAGTGGTCCTTCGCCGTCCAGGCCACCTCCTCACCGGTACGGCGCAGCACCAGCACCGCCTCCACCGACGGACACCTCTCCACCGCCTCGTCCACAGTCGGCTTCAACGCCGACGGCTTCCCCCGCCGGTACCCGCCGTCGGCGGTGATCACCACCTTGGCCGAGGCGTCCTGGATCCGGTTGCTCAACGAGTCGGCCGAGAAGCCACCGAAGACCACGCTGTGCGTGGCACCGATCCGGGCGCAGGCCAACATCGCCACCGCCGCCTCCGGCACCATCGGCAGGTAGATCGCCACCCGGTCACCGGCGCCCACCCCCAACGCGGTCAGCGCGTTCGCCGCCTGACAGGTCAGCCGGTGCAGGTCCGCGTAGGTCAGGGTCCGGGTGTCACCCGGCTCGCCCTCCCAGTGGATCGCCACCTTGTCGCCCCGGCCCGCCTCGACGTGCCGATCAAGGCAGTTGTACGCCACGTTCAGCTCACCGCCCACGAACCACTTCGCGAACGGCGGGTTCGACCAGTCCAACACCGTGTCCCACGGCTTCGACCAGGTCAGCCGCTCGGCCTGGCGGGCCCAGAAGGCCAACCTGTCGGTGGCCGCCTCCTCGTACGCCCCGGCGGTCACGTTGGCGTGCGCGGCGAGTTCGGCCGGCGGCGGGAACTGCCTCGTCTCGTTCAGCAGGTTGGCCAGTGCCTCACCACTCATGCCCTACTCCTTCTCCGCCGACGTGACCTGGATCTCGATGACGCTGAGGTTAACCGGGTACCCCCTGTCGGGCGACCCGTACGCCGCCAGTCGCGCCGAGCGGCCCCCACACCGCGCCGAACTGTAGGGAAGGGTTCCCTGTCGTCCCCTTCCAGCCTTTTCCGGCTCCGCGGGCCGGCCGGCTCCGGTCCGAGGTGGGCGCGGGGGTCGGGGGGCCGGGCCGGGGGTTTCGCTAGCGTGGCGGGGTGACCGCCGACCCGCTCGCCCCGCTGCTCGAACTCGCCGACATCGCCCCCGCCGTCGCCCGGGCCCGCGACCGGTTCGACAAGGCCCTCTGGCACCGCGCCCTGCGCCGGCACGGCGGCCAGGTCGTCGCCGAGGTGAGCCTGCGGTCCGCCGTGGCCAGCGCCGCCCTCCAGGGGCAGGCCCACGAGCGGGAGGCGGTCCGGGCGGGCACCGTCACCGACCCGGTCCTCCAGGGCGCCCTCCGGGTCGCCGGGGCCGTCCCCGGGCTGGCCGAGCGGTGGCCGACGGCACCCCGACAGGTGCTGGCCAAGCTGCACGTGCTCGCCGCGCGCGACGTCGTACCCGCAGAGGACCTGGGGCGTCCGGTCGCCGACCCGGTGGTCGGTGCCCGACTGGACGGCCTGGCCGCCCTGGTCACCGGCGGGACGTCGGTCGACCCGCTGGTCCTGGCCGCCGTGGTGCACGGCGAGCTGCTGGCGCTGCGGCCGTTCCCCGGACCCGCCCCGGTGGTGGCCCGGGGTGCCGCCCGGCTCGTCCTGATCGCCAGCGGGTTCGACCCGCGCGGCCTGCTCCCCGTCGACGTCGGCCACGCCGAACGGGAACCGGAGTACGTCGGTGCGGCAGGCGCGTTCGCCACCGGCACCCCTGACGGCCTGCGATCCTGGCTGCGACACTGCCTGACGGCCGTCGAGGTCGGAGCCGACCAGCTCACCCAGATCGGCGACGAGGTCCTCGCCGCCGCCTGAGCACCCCAACCGGCAGCGAACCGACCGTCAGGAGGCGGAGGCGACCTTGGTGCGGCGGTGCCGCCCGTACCAGGCGATCCCGATCGCCACGCCGACCCCGACGCCGAGCGCCGCCGCAGCCACCGGAACGGCGGGCCGGTCCCGCAGCCGACGACCGACAGGCACCGGGTTGCGGAACTCCAACACCGGCCACTCGCACTCGGCGGCCAGCCTGCGCAACGCCCGGTCCGGATTGACCACCGTCGGGTGACCCACGCACTCCAACAAGGGCCGATCACTGTACGAATCCGAGTAGGCGTACGAGTCGGCCAGGTCGTACCCCCGCTCGGCGGCGAGTTCACGGACCCCGTCGACCTTGCTCGCCCCGGCCGCGTAGAACTCCACCTCACCGCTGTACCGGCCGTCCTCGACAGCCATCCGGGTGGCGATGACGTCGGTGATGCCGAGCAGCGCCCCGATGGGCCGGACCATCTCCTCGCCGGAGGCGGAGACCAGCACCACGTCCCGTCCGGCGGCCTGGTGCTCCTCGATCAGGGCGGCGGCCTCGGCGTACACGTAGGGGTTGATGAGCTCGTGCAGGGTCTCCGCGACGATCTGGCGGACCTGGTCCACCTGCCAGCCCTTGCACAGGGTGGCCAGATAGTCCCGGGTCCGGGCCATCGTCTGCTCGTCGGTCCCGCCCAGCCGGAACATCAGCTGCGCGTACGCCGACTTGACCACGTCACGGCGAGTGATCAGCCCGTCCCGGTAGAACGGCCGACCGAACGCCAACGCGCTCGACTTGGCGATGACGGTCTTGTCCAGATCGAAAAAAGCGGCACCTCGGCCCACGGCGCGAAAGTCTAGCCCGATCGTCGAGCCTCGGCGGCGGTCCGGGGTGGGGTGCCGACCACGAAGTGCGGAAAGGAGTCAGAATATCACCCTGACCAGTGACCGTCGTCACACTGAGCGAGTGGGAATTCGCAGGGAGTGGAGGTAACGCCACTCGACGTGTACGCCGTGCTCAGGCATGCTTGTCCGCAAGACAAGTTTCCGGGTTCTCTGCCCCGGCCCAGACCCTCGGTGGTCGCACCCCCCGTGACTACCGAGCAGGTTCGGCTCAACCCCCCCGGAGCCGAACCACCCGACGACCCCCGTCACCCCCCGACGGGGGTCGTCCCTTTCGCGCCGCCCACCGCTGCCCAGCTATCGGCCCCGCAGCATAGTCAGCGGGACCCGTCGCCCTCACCGGGAACCGGCGGCACGCGGGGTCGAGTGGGTCGGCGACGGTGCAGGTGTCTCGGGCCGCCACGTCGTTGAAGGTCACCACGAACGCCGCCAACTACTCCTTCGGCGGGAAGGCTACGGTCACCGCCCAGTTGGGTACGACGTACACCAACCGGTCGGTCTGTCTGCACGCCCAGCAGCACGGGGAGTCCAAGTTCCAGCTCAAGTGCGGGAAGGTGAACTCCGCCGGGAAGCTGACCACCACGATGCTCGTGAACCGGCGTACGGTCTTCTCCGCGACCTTCACCGGCGACCACCGGTACGCGCCGGCGTCGGCCTCCCGGACGATCACGTCGAAGGCTATGATGACCTCGTCGGTGGTGAAGCCGTCCTACACTAAGTCGGGTTCGTACCGGGTCTTCGAGAAGAAGTCGAACCCGGTGACCAAGACGTGGGTGTCGCCGAACAACAAGGGTGCCTGCGTGAAGTACACGGTGCAGGCGCACCGGTCGGGCAAGTGGAAGACGGTGACCAGCGGCAAGTGCCGGACTGTGAACTCGTCGAGCCAGGTCACCTACACCTGGACGGGTTCCCGGGCGACCGGGGTGAAGTACCGGGTGCGGGCCACGCTCACCGCGACCACCCGGAACTCGACGTCGACGAGTGACTGGGAGTACTTCCGGTTCCGGTAGGACGACGGTGGCCCGGGTCGTCCGACCCGGGCCACCACGGTCAGCGGATGATCGCGACGGAGGTCGTCCGCCCCGGCTCGAAGCAGACCAACCCCCACCCGTGCCGGTTGGTGACCAACCAGGGATGCCCGACGAAGGTGTGCTGCCGGTGGGTCTGCCCCGGTTCGATGGTCTGGTAGTACCGCCGGTTCCCGCCGTGGTCCAGCCAGAAGATGCGTACCGGATGGCGCCGTTGGTTGACGAACTCGACGTACGTCACCTGACCGCCGTCGACCGAGCGCAGTGACCGTTCCCGCATCGGTGACAGGGCCGCGAGCTCGGGTTTCGAAGGTGCCGGCGGCCTGGTCGTGGCCGACGGCCTCGGGCTGGTGCTCGCCGGCGGCCGGGTGGTCGGCGGTGCCGCCTCCCGGGTCGCGGAGGGCGACGCCGCAGCCGACTCGACAGCGGGCCGGGTGGTGGGCGACGCGGACGGGGTGGGGGACGGCTGCGGGGCCCGGGTGGACAGTGACGGTGCGCGCGCCGAGTCGACGGGCGGGTACGACGGCTCTGCCGCCATCGTCGTCGGGGCGAGGGACTGGGTGCCGACGATGGCGATCGGCGAGTCGGAGGCCGGTGGGGCATCCGACTGCTTCGGGGCGGTGACGAAGGGCAGCAGCCCGATCGCCACGGCGGCGAGCAACCCGACGGCTACCAGCGCGGGCACCAGGTCCAGGCCACCCCGCTCCGACTCGGCCCCCGACGGTTTCCCGGTGGGATCGCCACCGGGCGTGGCCGCCGTGACCACCGGCGACTCGATGGTGTCGACTGTGAACCGAACCAGGGGGGCGGGTGACTGGATCGGTCGGGGCGGCAGCGCCGGCGCCGGAATCACGGGTACGGGCAGGTGGGGGCGCGGCTCGACGGCTCGGGCCGGGGCGGCGGTCAGGAAGGCCCGGGGCCCGGGGGCCGGGGGCAGGAACAGCGACGGCGGGACCCGAGGAACCGGGTGGCTGCCCCGGATCGGAGTCCGGTCATTGTGCGGTGGGTGCGAGTCGGCGCGAGCGTCGTGCGGTGAATCCGCCATGAACCCCGATCCCGATTATCCGGTGTGCCGCCCTGCGTCGTCAGGGTCGGCTCGAAGAAGCTGAACGTGTGGTCAGGGGCGGCGAGGTCGGCCACCGCCCTGGCCTGGTGATCCTAAGCGACGACTCAGCGTCATACCAGATCCACTTCCGTCGTGGTTGTTGTCCACAGCCGACGAAGTTATCCACAGGCCGGCATCTGCGGGCGGCGACGTGACCGACTCCGGCGTCAGGGTGGGGCTCCTGTCACCCGCACCCGCTGGAGGCCGCGATGCCGCCCCGTACCACCGCTGCGCCGTCCCGGCGACCACTGGTCGTGACCGGCGACGGTGACCTCCTCGACAACCTGCTGCGGCTCGCCGCCGCAGGTGGCACCGAGGTCGACGTCGCCGCCGACCCGGCGGCTGCCAGAGCCCGCTGGCAGCCCGCCCCACTGGTCCTGGTCGGCAGCGACCAGGCGCAGGCCTGTCTACGGGCCCGGCTACCCCGTCGACCCCGGCTGGTGCTCGTCGGCCGCACCGGCGAGCTGGACCCCGGCTGGGAGGTCGCCGAACTGGTCGGCGCCGAGCACGTCGCCACCCTGCCCACCGCCGAACCGTGGCTCGTCGACCGGCTCGCCGAGTGTGCCCCGGGTCAGGCCCTCACGACCGGTCAGGTCGTCGCCGTGCTCGGCGGGCGGGGTGGTGCCGGGGCGAGCGTCCTCGCCGGTGGGCTCGCGGTGACCGCCGCCCGAGCGCGCCTGCGGACCCTCCTGATCGACGCCGATCCGCTCGGCGGCGGGCTGGACCTGGTCCTCGGTTGGGAACAGCTGGCCGGACTGCGATGGCCGGCACTCACCGACGCAGACGGGCGGGTCGACCCGCCGACCCTGGTGGGTGCCCTGCCCAGCCGGGGAGACCTGGTGGTCCTCTCCTGGGATCGGGGTGAGCTGCTCAACCTTCCCGCCCCGGCGATGGCCACCGCCCTCGACGCGGCTCGACGGGGGCGGGAGTACGTCGTCGTCGACCTGCCCCGGCAACTCGACGACGCCGCCGTGATCGCCCTCCAGTCCACCGACCAGGCGTACCTGGTCGTCCCGGCGGAGCTGCGGGCCACCGCCGCAGCGGCCCGGGTGGTAGCCGTCGCCGCCCCACACTGCGCCAGCCTGTCGGTGATCGTGCGCGGTCCGGCACCCGGCCGCCTGAAGTCGGCCGAGATCGCGAAGGTGCTCGGCCTGCCCCTGGCCGGGACCCTCCGGCCCGAGCCGGCACTCAGTCGTGGCCTGGAACGGGGCGAGGCACCGGCCGCCGCCGGACGGGGACCCCTCGCGGTCCTGTGTCGACGGCTCGTCGCCGAGGTGACCGGCCAGTCGACGGCGGCGGGGGTGGCCTGATGAGCGGACGTCCCGACCCGCAGGCCCTCTCCGCCCGGGTACGCCAACGGTTCGCCGCCGACGCCACCCCGGTGACCGCCGCCGCCGTCGTCTCAGCGGTACGCGCCGAACCCGCAGCCGCCGTCCTCGGCGACACGGCGTTGCTGCGGATCGCCGATCGGGTGCACGACGACCTGGTCGGGGCCGGACCGCTCGCCCCTCTGCTCTCCGACCCCGAGGTGACAGACGTACTCGTGAACGGAGTTCGGGTCTGGGTGGACCGGGGACGAGGGCTGCAACAGGTGGCGGTGCCGGTGGGCACCGTCGACGACGTACGGCGGTTGGCCCAGCGGCTCGCCGCCGGTGCCGGACGACGCCTCGACGACAGTGCCCCGTACGTCGACGCCCGACTGCCCGACGGCACCCGCCTGCACGCGGTCCTGCCACCGGTGGCTACCGACGGGCCGTACCTGTCCCTGCGGACCTTCCGGCAACGGCCGTTCACCCTCGACGAACTGGTCCGCCAGGGAACCGTCCCCGCCCCGGTGGCGCCGGTGCTGGCCGCCGTCGTCGCGGCCCGCCTCGCCTACCTGGTCATCGGCGGGACCGGTTCGGGTAAGACCACACTGCTCAACACCCTGCTCGGCCTGGTGCCGTCGACCGAACGGATCGTCCTGGTCGAGGATGCCGCCGAGCTGCATCCCGTGCATCCCCACGTCGTCGGCCTCCAGGCCCGGACCTCCAACGTGGAGGGGACCGGGGCGGTCGGGCTGAGCGACCTGGTCCGGCAGGCCCTGCGAATGCGGCCGGACCGGCTGGTGGTGGGGGAGTGCCGAGGCGCTGAGGTGGTCGACCTCCTGGCGGCACTGAACACCGGCCACGACGGCGGGGCCGGCACCCTGCACGCCAACGCCCCGGTCGACGTCCCGGCCCGGCTGGAGGCGCTCGGGCTGCTCGGCGGGCTGCCCCGGGCGGCGCTGCACGCCCAGGTCGCCGCCGCGCTCCAGGTGGTCCTCCAGGTCCGCCGAGGTGCCCGGGGACGGCTCCTGGAGTCGGTCTGCCTGCTCCTTCCGCAGCACCCGGAACGGCTGGTCACCACGGTCCCCGCCTGGGTACGCGGGCACGGCCCCGGCCCGGCGGCCGAGGCGCTCGCCGCACTCCTTCGGTCGCGGGAGGTGCCGGTCCCGACGGTGCTCGGCGCGTCCGGCGGGCAGGGGTCGGCATGACCACCGGAGGTTGGGCGGTGGCGGTGGTGCTGATCCTGGCGGTGACCCTGCCGACCTGGGCGATCGTCCGGGGTCGGTCCCGGACGACATCGGTTCCGGAGGCCAACCCTTCCGCGCGGGAAGCGTCGGACCCCCTCGTCACCTGGGTCACCGAGCTGCGCCGGACGCCGCCCCTCGACCCCGACCAGGACCCACCGAACCCCGCACCTGTCGCCCCATCGAACCCCACACCGGCCGCTTCACCGCCCACACCGGTCACCCCACCGTCCGTACCGGCCGCTTCACCGCCGTCACCGGCTGGTCGGCCCCCGCAGCCGGGCCACCGTGTCACCGCGCCCGTCTCCTCGGCCGGCCCGATCGGTGGGGCGAGTCCGCTCGGTCGGCCCGGAGCACCCGGTCCACGCCGCCCCGGCCGCTCCGGGCCGTCCCGCCCACCCGACCGGCGGGACTCGCGTCGACCACCGTCGGTGGGGGTGTGGCCCGGTGTCCCGCTCTCCCCGCCGACCGCCCCACCACCAGGGCCGACGGCCGGCGGAGGACTCGCACCCTCGCTCACCTCGGTGGCCCGCACCCCCGGCCCGGCCGCCCGACGCGCCACGACTGCGCCCCCGGCCGTCCCGACTGTGCCCCCGGCCGCCCCGACCCTGGTGTCGGTCGCCCCGACCCGGCGGGCCGACGCAGCCACCCCCGGGCCCGCCCGCCACCGACCTGCCCGGTCGCCCGCGCCCGCCGGGCCGCCGTCCGACGGCGCCCCACCCACGGGAGAGTCCTCCGACGTCGCCACCGGGACCGGTTGGCGTCCCCGGCTGACCCGGGCCGTCGGTGGGGTCGTCGACTCGCCGCGCCAGACCATGCTGGTCACCGGTCTCGTCGCCGCCGGAACCGGTCTGCTGCTGGCCGGTCCGGTCGCGGCGGCGGCCGTCGCCGGCTACGGCCTCCTCGGGATGCGGGCCCTGCTGCGGCAGCAGGCCGCCCGGCGGGCAGAGCGGGACCGCCGACGACGCCTGGACCAGCTCTGCGGTCTCGCCGCCGACCTCCGGGCCGGCCTCCCAGTCCCGGTTCCCCTACGCCCCGACGGCGACGACACCTCCGACGGCACCGACCGGATCGAGCAGTTGGCGGTCGCCGCCGTACGCCTCGCCGAACAGACCGGCGCACCCCTGGCCGAGCTGCTCGAACGGGTCGAGGCGGACACCCGGGTCGGTGACCGGGGGCTGGCTTCGGCGGCGGCCCAGGCCGCAGGGGCGCGGGCGACCGCCTGGCTGCTCGCCGCCCTGCCACTCGGCGGCATCGGACTCGGGTACGGCATCGGAGTCGACCCGGTGGCGATCCTGCTGCACACGCCGATCGGGGCGGCCTGCACGCTCGCCGCCGTCGCCCTCCAGGCCGTCGGCCTGGCCTGGGCCGACCGGCTCACCGCACTGCCGGGGAGGGCCGGGTAGTGCCCCAGGCGACCGCAGCTCTCCTCGGCACGGCCGGTCTGCTGGTGACCGTACTGGCAGTGGTCTCCCTCCGACGTCCGCTGCGCCGCCTGCGTCGCCTCCGCGTGGTGGCCACCGGTCGGAGCAGCGTGGAAGCCGTCGGTCGGAGCCGCACCGGACGGCAGGCCATCCGGGACGAGTCACCGGCCGGTCCCGGTCCCGCCGCCCGCCCGGCGTACGCGTGGACGGGGCCGCCCGACCGGATCCGGCTGGCCGCCCTCCTCGGCGGGCTGGCTGTGGCGGTGCTCGTCGGTGGATGGCTGGGCTGGCTCGGCGCGCTGCCCACGGCGCTCCTGCTCGACCGTCTGCTCCGTCGGATCGAGCCACCGGCGGTTCGTCGGCGACGGATTCAGGAGGTCGCCGACCTGCCGCTCGCTGCGGACCTGTTGGCGGCGGTGTTACGGGCCGGTGCCCCGGTGGACCGGTCGGTGCTGGCCGTTGCCGACGCGCTCGGCGGTCCCCTGGGCGAGCGGCTCGGCCGGGTCGGCCGGACGCTGCTGCTCGGTGGTGAACCCGACGAGGCGTGGGCGTACCTGTCCCCGATCCCGGGTGCCGAACGGCTCGTCGCCGCCGCGGTCCGCTCCTCGACCAGCGGAGCAGCACTGACCGGTGCCTTCACCCGGCTCGCCGACGACCTGCGTGCCGACCGATCCGTGGCAGTGGAGGCGTCGGCCCGACGGGCCGGCGTGCTGATCGTCCTGCCCCTCGGGCTGTGCTTCCTGCCGGCCTTCATTCTCGCCGGTCTGGTGCCGGTGATCGTCGCCGTCCTCGGCGACGTCCTCTGAGGAATCCTTCGAGAAGGGAAAGACATGCGCAGAATCGCCGCCCGCCTGCGCGGGGACGCGGGAATGAACACCGCAGAGTACGCAGTGGGAACACTGGCCGCAGTGGCCTTCGCCGGTCTGCTGCTCAAGGTGCTGACCTCCGACAGCGTGCAGGCGGCGCTGGGCGGGGTCATCGACCGGGCCCTGCAGTGATCCGGCGCCGGCAGGCCGGTACGCGTCGACCCGTACCGCGCGTCGTGTCGTCAGTGACCGGGGACCGGGGTTCCTTCACCGCCGAACTGGCGGCCGGCCTGCCGGCGCTCCTGCTGCTCCTGCTGACCGGGCTCACCGCCGTCGAAGCGGTGACCACGAAAGCCACCTGCACGAACGCGGCCCGGGAGGCGGCGCTCGCCGCCGCCCGGGGTGGCGACGGTGAGGCAGCGGGGGCGGGCGTCGCCCCGACCGGTGCCCGGGTCACAGTCGAGGTCGACGCCGACGTGGCGACCGCGACGGTCCACGCCCCGGTCCGGACCCTCGGTGCCCGCCTACCCAGGCTCACCGTGACGGCGACAGTGGTCGCCGCCGTCGAACCCGGTGTCCCGGAGGTCTCCCCATGACGGCAGACCATCCTGACCGCCCGCCGCCCGTCGACCGCCCCCCGACGTCGCCCGGCGGCCCTTCCGAGGCGTTGTCGGGTGGGCACGGAGGCCCTTCCGAGGCGTTGTCGGGTGGGCACGGAGGCCCTTCCGAGGCGTCGTCCGGCGGCTGTTCCGAAGCGTCGTCCGGCTGCCGTTTCGAGGTGGCTTCCGGCAGGCACGGTGACCGGGGCGGGGCGACAGTCTGTGTGCTCGCCGCCGGCTTGGTCCTCGTCGTGTGCGGGACCTTCGGGGCGGCGGTCGCCGCCGCCGGGATGGCCCGGCAGCGGGCCGGGATCGCGGCGGACTTCGCGGCGCTCGCCGGGGCCGCGACCGTCGCCCAGGGGCCGGAGGCGGCCTGTCGGCGCGCCTCGGCGCTGGCCGAGGCGAACGGTGGGCGGCTGGCCGACTGCCGGGTCGACGGGCTGGACGTGCAGGTGACGGCGGAGGTCACGGTGACCGCGCTACCCGGTCTGACCCGGACGGTGAGGATCAGCGCCCGCGCCGGACCGGTACGAGCCTGACCCCCGGTGCCCTGCGCTCCCGGAGCGGGCCGGTCGAACCTGGGGGCCGGGGTGCCCCGCCGACACGCGAGGCACCCGGCCGGGGGCGGTCAGCGGCCCTGCAACGCGTCCAGCGCGATCGCCATGGCGATCACCAGGCGGCGGTCGATCTGCGGGTGCTGGATCTCCACCACGTACCTGTCGCGCAGGCCCCACTTCTTGATCACGGAGAAGACCGGCTGGCCGTCGGCGACGAAGTCGAAGTGGTACGGCAGCCAGGACAGCGAGTCGACGAAGCGTCGCAGCACCGCCACCGGCATGCTCCGCTCCTGACCGGTGACGGCGGGCAGGCCGGGCTGCTCGACGTGCCAGGTCGAGCGGAGCAGGGACTGGGCGAAGTCCTTGCGGAACAGGCCGATCGGGGTGCCGGCGGCGTCGGTGACGTCGTACGTGGCGGCGAGGTCGAGCCGCTGCCGGGCCTTGAACCCGAGCAGGGGCTGCTGCTTCGTGTCGTCGGTGTACAGGGTCACCTGTTCCTTGAAGGCGAGCCGCTTCTGTTGCGCGAACGCGAGCAGCCCACCCTCACCGCCGTCGGGGCCGACGGAGTGCACCTCGTACTGGTTGACCATCATCCGGATGCGCTGCCGGATGTGGAACTGGTGTTGGCTCTGCAAGAAGTCAGGCTGCATGAACGTCTCCTCCGAAGGGTGCGCCGGAGTCTTACACAGCTCGGCAACCATGGTTGTCCCCCGATCACCGCGAGCCCCCGACCACCCCGAGGCCGTGGAGTGCCACCCGCCCTGGGGTGTCAGCAGCGTCCGCTGTCGACCCCGGCCCGCATGACGAAGGTGTTGAGGACCTGGTGGATGCCGCGTAGCCGCTCGCTGATCTGGTCCAGTCGTTCCGCCTGGGCCAGCGCCGCCATCGCGGCACCGAGCGCGATCTGCTGGTCGGGGGTGAGGTGTTCCTGGTCGATCGTGTAGAGCAGGTCGACGGTCTCGGCGATGGTGTCGGCCACGGCTCCTCCTCCGGCGCAAGACAGCGGGTCAGCGATGGTAAGGGGTGCGCGATCTTCGATGGAAGCGCTCCCACGGGCTCAGTGCCCAGCTGGGCCCGGATCTATTCCTCCCCCACCGGCCGGACACCGTCTCCTACCGGCCGGACACCGTCTCCTACCGGCCGGAGAGCGTCCTCCACCGGCCGGAGAGCGTCAGACAGGTTGGCCAGGACCACGTCGAGGACCTGCACCGCCTCCGACTTGGCCAGCGGGTTGTTGCCGTTGCCGCACTTCGGGGACTGGACGCAGGACGGGCAGCCGGACTCACACCCGCACTCGGCGATCGCCTCCCGGGTGGCCCGCAACCAGGCGTCCGCCGTGCCGTACGCCCGCTCGGCGAAACCCGCCCCACCGGGGTGCCCGTCGTAGACGAAGACCGTCGGTGCCTCTGTGTCGGCGTGGACAGCCGTCGAGAGCCCGCCGATGTCCCACCTGTCGCAGGTGGCGATCAGGGGCAGCAACCCGATCGCGGCGTGCTCGGCGGCGTGCAGCGCACCCGGGACGTCGGGCGGGTCGACTCCGGCGGCGGCCAACGCCTGCGGTGAGACGGTGAACCAGACCGCCACGGTCCGCAGTTCCCGGGTCGGCAGGTCCAGCGGTCGGGTGTCGATCACCTCGCCGGAGGCGATCCGTCGTCGCTGGTAGGACACCACCTGGCTGGTCACGTCCACCTCGCCGAGGAAGAGCCCGACCGGCCCGGCGTCCACGTACGACCTGACCGACGCCACCGACAGCGAGGTGACGTCCCGGGCGTGGGTGGACCAGTCCGGCTCCTCCGGGTGCACCAGCGCACACCCGTCGGCCAGGTCCAGTTCGTCGACCACGTACGACACGCCCTGGTGCAGGTAGACCGCACCGGGGTGGAGCAGGAAGTGCGACGACGAGCCGTCGACGGTGCCGAGGAGCCGCCCGGTGGCCGACTCGACCACGCAGACGGGGGTTCCTCCCTCGCCCCGGAGGTCCACCTCGGGGCGTTCCCGGTGTCGCCAGTACCACCCGGTGGGCCGGGCCCGCAGGGCACCGGTGGCGACCAGGGAGTCCACCGCCTCCTTCGCCCCGGTCCCGAACAGCTCCAGGTCGGCGGGGGTGAGCGGGGCCTCGGCGGCGGCGCAGGCGAGCTGCGGTGCCAGCACGTACGGGTTGGCCGGGTCGAGGACCGTCGCCTCGACGGGCCGCCCGAACAGGGCCTCCGGGTGGTGCACGAGGTAGGTGTCGAGCGGGTCGTCGCGGGCGACGAGGACCGCCAGCGCCTCCTGCCCGGAGCGACCGGCCCGACCGGCCTGCTGCCAGAGCGACGCCCTGGTGCCCGGCCATCCGCAGATCACCACCGCGTCCAGGCCGACCAGGTCGACGCCGAGTTCCAGGGCGTTGGTGGAGGCCAGTCCGAGGAGGTCACCGTCGAGCAGGGCCCGTTCCAGTTCCCGTCGCTCCTCGCGCAGGTAACCGGCCCGGTAGGCGGCGACCCGGCGGCCCAGCCCGGGTACCGCCTCGTCGAGGGACCGGCGGGCGTGGGCGGCGACGACCTCGGCACCGCGTCGGGACCGGACGAAGGCGAGTGTGCGTACCCCCTCGGCGACCGTGTCGGCGAGCAGGTCGGCGGTCTCCCGCAGCGCCGACCGGCGGACCTGGGTGAGGTCGGCCCCGGCGGTGGGGTCGGCGGGCTCCGCCGGCAGCAGGGGCGGCTCCCAGAGGGCGAAGGTGACCCCGCCGCGCGGCGAGGCGTCCTCGGTCACCGCTGTCGTCGGCAGCCCGGTGAGCCGTTCGGCGGTGGTCGCCGGGTCGCCGGAGGTCGCCGAGGCCAGCAGGAACACCGGTCCTCGGTCCGGTCCGCCGCCCTGCCGGGGGAGGGCGGCGGGACCGCGCGCCCCGGGGATCCGACCGGATCCGGGGGTACGCCCCGACGCCGCGCACCGGCGTCGCAGTCGGCGCAGCACGTGTGCCACGTGGGAGCCGAAGACACCCCGGTAGGTGTGGCACTCGTCGACGATCACGTAGGTCAGGCGGCGGAGGAATCCGGACCACTGGGCGTGGCCGGGCAGGAGGCCGTGGTGCAGCATGTCCGGGTTTGTCAGGACGAGGCGGGAGTGTCGACGGATCCACTCCCGTTCGGCCCGGGGGGTGTCGCCGTCGTAGCAGGCGGGGCGGATCCCCTCCAGCTCCAGCGAGGTGACGGCGCGGAGCTGGTCGGCGGCGAGGGCCTTGGTGGGGGCCAGGTAGAGGACTGTGGCCCGGGGGTCGGCGAGCAGGGCGGAGAGTGCCGGCAGCAGGTAGGCCAGGGACTTCCCGGAGGCGGTGCCGGTGGCGACCACCACGTGCTGTCCGTCGTACGCCAGCTGCGCCGCCTCGGCCTGGTGTCGCCAGGGGGCCTCGACCCCCCGTCGGCGCAGCGCCTCCCGAAGCTCCTCGGGAACCCAGTCGGGCCAGGTCACTGGCGTCCCGGCGCGGGCGGGCACCTGCTCGACGTGGGTGACCGGGTCGGTGGCGTTGCGGGACCGCAGTCGGCGCAGCAGGTCGGCGGGCGCCGTCACCGGCGCCCGTTCGCGGCCGGCTCGGGTGGCTGCGGGGGTCACGTCCTGCACTCTCGCACTGGTGTTCGGAGATCGACCCACGGACCCCGGGTACGGAGTGGGGGCCGGTGGGTATGGAGTGATCAGCCGATGCTCGGCGGGCCCGATCTCGGCGGGGATGGTTAGATGCCCAGGGGAGTTTACGACTTCTGCGAGGAGGACCGATGGAGCTGTCGCTGGCGACCCACTCCGTGGGGGAGCACACGGTGCTGTCCGTCGGCGGCGAGGTGGACGTCTACACCGCCCCCCGCCTTCGGGAGCGACTCCTGGAGTTGATCGACGGTGGGGCCCGCCGGGTCGTCGTCGACCTGGGTCGGGTGGACTTCCTCGACTCGACCGGCCTCGGGGTGCTGGTCGGTGCGCTCAAGCGGCTGCGGTCGGCCGGCGGCTCGTTCGCCCTGGTCTGTGACAAGGAGCCGCTGCTCAAGATCTTCCGGATCACCGCGCTGGACCAGGTCTTTCCCCTGCTCCCGACGGTCGAGGCGGCGGTCGAGGCCGACTCGACCGGCGCCGGCGCGTGATGGCCACGGTCAAGCTCTCCTTCTCGCCCGCCCCGGTGCACGTCCGCACCGCCCGTCTGGTCGGGGTCGCTGTGGCCCGCCGGGCGGGGGTACGCGAGGACCTGCTGGACGAGGTGCGGCTGGCCATCGGTGAGGCGTGCACCCGGGCTGTCGCCCTGCACCGGCAGTACGGGTTGCCCGATCCGGTGCGGGTGGAGATGTCCGACGACGGGTCGTACGCGGTCCGGGTGATGGATCGGGCTCCGATCGAGGCGAGCATCGGGCTCACCGCCCTTCCGCCGGACGAGTTGGCGAACGAGTCCCTCACCGACGAGGCGCTGACCACCGGTGTGGGCTTCGCCCTGCTCGCCGGTTTCGTCGAGGACCTCCAGGTACGCCCGGTCGACGAGGGTGTCGGCACCGAGGTACGGATGGTGTGGCCGGTCGCCCGCTGACCTTTCAGTTTCCCGCACAGACCGTGTTCGCTCGTCGAACACGGTCTGTGTCGTTGTGGTGACCCCTATATCAGAAAATCTCTCGTAACACAGCGATGAAGATCATCACCTGTGGGTGCCCCCTCGGTGTGACCTCCAACACGACGGAGGGCTACAGTACCCGGGTTGTCAGCAAGTGATCCGCCCCGCAGCCAGCGGGAATGGGTGCTCGTCGCTGTCCCTGTCGTCACAGGTCAGCGGGCTTGCGTTTCCGCATTCAGGGCGCGGGCCGGTGCGTCTCCACCCGCCGCGCGCGTGCACGGTTCAGGAGGACATGGATGTCCGGGACTCTGGCCGCCCAGGGTGGCGAGCTCTCCCTCACCGGTGCCAATCTGACGTACGTCGTCATCGCCGCGGTCGTCGCGCTGGTGGCACTCGTCTTCGCCGCCACCCTGACCAGAACGGTCCTGGCAGCCGGCACCGGCACCACAAACATGCAGGAGATCTCCGGGGCCGTCCAGGAGGGTGCCTCGGCGTACCTCCTGCGACAGTTCAGGACACTGGCCATCTTCGTGGTCGTCGCGGTGGTCCTGCTCTTCCTGCTGCCGGTGCACGACACCGCCGGCAGCGAGACCCTCGTCAAGCTCGGCCGGTCGGCGTTCTTCGTGGTCGGTGCGTTGTTCAGCGCATTCATCGGCGGTGCCGGGATGTGGCTGGCCACCCGGGCGAACCTGCGGGTCGCCGCCGCCGCCCGGGAACGGGAGGGTGGCCGCGAGGCGGCCATGAAGATCGCCTTCCGGACAGGTGGTGTGGTCGGCTTCCTCACCGTCGGCCTCGGCCTGGTCGGTGCGGCCCTGGTCGTCCTGCTGTACCGGGGTGACGCGCCCACGGTCCTGGAGGGCTTCGGTTTCGGTGCCGCGCTGCTGGCCATGTTCATGCGGGTCGGCGGCGGCATCTTCACCAAGGCCGCCGACGTCGGTGCCGACCTGGTCGGCAAGGTCGAGCAGGGCATCCCCGAGGACGATCCGCGTAACGCCGCCACCATCGCCGACAACGTCGGTGACAACGTCGGCGACTGCGCCGGGATGGCCGCCGACCTGTTCGAGTCGTACGCGGTCACCCTGGTCGCCGCGCTCATCCTGGGCCGGGCCGCGTTCGGCAACGACGGCCTGGTCCTGCCACTGATCATCTCCACCATCGGGGTCCTGGTCGCGATCATCGGGGTCTTCATCACCCGGCTGCGCGCCTCGGACCGCAACGGGCTGACCGCGATCAACAGGGCCTTCTACCTCTCCGCGGTGATCTCCGCCGTGCTGGTGGCCATCGTGTCGTTCGCGTACCTCCAGCCGTCCTGGGCCGCCCAGCTCGGCGAGCAGTGGCGGACGACGCTGAGCCTCGACGGCGGCGACCCGCCGTTCGGCCCGCGCGGGACCGTCATCGGCGCGGTCGTCATCGGTATCGTGCTGGCCGCCGCGATCCAGGCGCTGACCGGCTACTTCACCGAGACCACCCGGCGGCCGGTGCAGGACATCGGCAAGAGTTCGCAGACCGGTGCGGCGACTGTCATCCTGGCCGGGATCAGCGTCGGCCTGGAGTCGGCCGTCTACTCGGCGCTGCTGATCGGTGCCGGGGTCTTCGGCGCGTTCCTGCTCGGCGGCGGGTCGATCACCCTCTCGCTGTTCGCTGTGGCGTTGGCCGGGACCGGCCTGCTCACCACCGTCGGCGTGATCGTCGCGATGGACACCTTCGGCCCCATCTCCGACAACGCCCAGGGTGTCGCGGAGATGTCCGGGGACATCGACGAGCACGGTGCCCGGACGCTCACCGAACTCGACGCGGTAGGCAACACCACCAAGGCGATCACCAAGGGCATCGCGATCGCCACCGCAGTGTTGGCGGCCACCGCACTGTTCGGGTCGTACACCGACACGCTGCGCACCGCGTACGCGGACGCGGGCGTCGCCGACGTCGGCACCGAGATCCTCAACTCGCTGAACGTGGCGAACCCGAACAACCTGGTCGGCCTGATCATCGGTGCGGCGGTGGTGTTCCTCTTCTCCGGGCTCGCCGTCAACGCGGTCTCCCGCTCCGCCGGTGCGGTGGTGATGGAGGTCCGCCGACAGTTCCGCGAGCTGCCCGGGATCATGGACGGCACCCAGCGCCCCGAGTACGGCAAGGTCGTCGACATCTGCACCAGGGACGCTCAGCGTGAGCTGATGACCCCCGGTCTGCTCGCCATCCTCGCCCCGATCGCCGTCGGCTTCGGCCTCGGCCCGGGTGCCCTGGCGTCGTACCTGGCCGGGGCGATCGGTGCCGGCACCCTGATGGCTGTCTTCCTGGCCAACTCCGGTGGTGCCTGGGACAACGCCAAGAAGATGGTCGAGGACGGCGCGTACGGCGGCAAGGGCTCCGAGGCGCACTCCGCGACGGTCATCGGCGACACCGTCGGCGACCCGTTCAAGGACACCGCCGGACCGGCCATCAACCCGCTGATCAAGGTGATGAACCTGGTCTCGCTGCTGATCGCCCCCGCTGTGGTGGCGTGGAGCGTCGGGGACGACCGGAACACCCCGCTGCGCATCGGCGTCGCGGTGGCGGCCACGTTGATCATCGTCGCGGCGGTGGTCTTCAGCAAGCGCAAGGGGGTCGCCATGTCCGACGCCGACCCGGACGGCGGCGGTGCCGGACGTCCGGACCAGCGGCCGGAGCGGGTAACCGCCTGAGAGCTGGTCCTCGGGACCCCGACCGGTGATCACGGTCGGGGTCCCGAGCCCGGTACGCCGGCAAACCTGACCGGGGGCGGGCCGCGCCGGAGGCCGTACCCTGCATCGCATGCGTACCTGCCGGGCGAGCCCCGCCGTGAAGATGACGGCTGTCCTGGCCACACTGCTGATCGCCGCCGGTTGCGCGGTCGGCCCCGGAGCACGGGCCTGGGCGTCGACGGTCTGCGCGGCCCTCGCCCCCTGGCGGGCGGAGATCAGCAGGCTGACCAGCAGCACCCAGCAGCAGATGACCGCCCAGACCACCCCGGCCCAAGCAAAGGAGAACCTGGTGCGCCTCTTCTCCGGGGCGGAACAGGCCAGCGAGACCGCCCGTCGGAAGGTCGCCGAGGCCGGGGTGCCCCAGGCCGACCAGGGGGCCGAGGTCGCCGCCGCATTCCAGGCCACCCTGGGCAAGGTCCGGGACGCCTACGGCCGGGCCCGGGACAACATCGACGGGCTGAACACCGGCGAGCCGCCCGCCTTCTACGACGGGGTCCGCGCCGCCGTCGCCAAGCTCAACC
Source organism: Micromonospora sp. NPDC000207 (assembly GCF_040300925.1). Lineage (NCBI taxonomy): Bacteria > Bacillati > Actinomycetota > Actinomycetes > Micromonosporales > Micromonosporaceae > Micromonospora > Micromonospora sp. NPDC000207. The sequence goes on along the minus strand of NZ_JBEPEQ010000001.1, from coordinate 76,608 downwards.
AGGACTACGACGCCAGCGCCCTGGACACCAGCCGACTCCACTCCGAAGAGCTCAAAGAGGCCTTCGACGAGGTCCCGGAGTGTCGCTGACCCCGCCCGACCGGGCTGTCGACCAGCCCGTCGACCCGGGTCGGCAGTTGTCGCTGTTCGGCGCGGAGGCTGCGGAACCCTCGGTGTCCGACCTGGCCGGACTGCTCGCCGGGCCGGGCGAGGTGGTGCGGATGGGCGGCACCGCCCGGTTGTCGGTGGTGGTCGACGCGGCCTGGCGGGTGCACGTGCTGGTGGCCGAGTTCGCCAGACGTGGGATCGCCGCGACCTGGGAACCGACCCCCGACGGCCGCTACCTGGTACGGACGTCGTACGCAAGCACCCTGGCACCGTTGGCCACCGCCTGGCGGCGGGCAGGTGTGCAGCGTCCACCCGCCGGATTCCACCTCGACGGTCGGCGGCTGCGGCTCTGGTCGGCCGCCTCGGGCAGCGCCGAACCGGCCGGGTTCCTGCTCGGCCTCAGCCCCGACGAGTCGACGTGGGAGCCGGTCGGGGCGGCGTTGGCGGCACTGGGTCTGCCCGCAGTGCTCCTCGACGGGGCGGCCGGCGGGCCCGCGTACCGGATCGTCGGTCGACGTCGACTGGCCCGCCTTGTCGAGCTGGTCGGTGACCCGCCGTCGACCACCCCGCCGACCCACTGGCCTGCCCCGCCCGCCCGACGTCCCGCCTGATCGGGCGATTCGTGCTGTGATGGTGGTCGCGGTCGTGGTTGGCTGCTGTCGTATCAAGGACAGCTCCCTGGTCGATTTTCGGCAGAAGATGGGCAGGTGGTCGCTCGGTCGGGGGGCCGGCTTCGTCACGGTCACCCACCCGGTGGCCTACCCACGGTGTACGGTGGCGCCGTTCGGGACGACCGGCCCGTGACCGGCGTCGTCCGCCACGCCAGTGGCGGAACGCCGCCGCCCGCGAAACCCGAGAAGCGGACCACGCGTTACGTTGGACGTCCGGGCCGACCGGTGGAGCCGGCGGGGCCCGGAGGCGGGTCCACGGCCGACCGGCCGGCGGGCCACGAGCAGGAGTGAGGTCGGGGAGTAACGTGCCGAGCAACGCCAAGACCACCCGTCTGGTCATCGTCGAGTCACCGGCGAAGGCCAAGACGATCTCGGGTTACCTCGGCCCGGGGTACGTCGTGGAGGCCAGCTTCGGTCACGTCCGCGACCTGCCCCGCAACGCAGCCGACGTGCCGGCGAAGTACAAGGGCGAGTCCTGGGCCCGGCTCGGGGTCGACGTGGACAACGGGTTCCACGCGCTCTACGTGGTCTCCGCGGACCGCCGCCAGCAGATCAGCAAGCTGACCAAGCTGGCCAAGGAGGTCGACGAGATCTTCCTGGCCACTGACGAGGACCGCGAGGGCGAGGCGATCGCCTGGCACCTGGTGGAGACCCTCAAGCCCAAGGTGCCGGTCAAGCGGATGGTCTTCCACGAGATCACCAAGCCGGCGATCCAGGCTGCGGTGGCCAACCCCCGGGAGATCGACAGGGACCTCGTCGACGCCCAGGAGGCGCGGCGCATCCTCGACCGGCTCTACGGCTACGAGGTCTCCCCGGTGCTGTGGAAGAAGGTCATGCCGAGGCTGTCGGCGGGCCGGGTGCAGTCCGTGGCGACCCGGATCGTCGTCGAGCGGGAACGGCAGCGGATGGCCTTCCGCACCGCCGAGTACTGGGACATCCTGGCCACCCTCGCCGTCGCCCCCACCGGCGACGGTCCGCGTACCTTCAACGCCACACTCGTCGCGCTCGACGGCGACCGGATCGCCAGCGGCAAGGACTTCGAGCCGACCACCGGCCGGGTCAAGCCCGGCGCCGGGGTGGTCCACCTTGACGCCGGTGGTGCCCGGGGTCTGGCCGCCCGTCTCCAGGGGCGGCCGTTCACCGTCACCCGGGTCGAGGAGAAGCCCTACCGGCGTCGCCCGTACGCCCCGTTCATCACCTCCACCCTCCAGCAGGAGGCGGCCCGCAAGCTGCGGTTCTCGTCCCAGCAGACGATGCGTACCGCGCAGCGGCTCTACGAGAACGGCTACATCACCTACATGCGTACCGACTCGGTGAACCTGTCGGAGACCGCCATCGCGGCGGCCCGCCGGCAGATCGTCGAGCTGTACGGCGAGCGCAACGTTCCGCCGGAGCCGCGCCGCTACACCGGCAAGGTCAAGAACGCCCAGGAGGCGCACGAGGCGATCCGACCCGCCGGGGACAACTTCCGCACCCCGGGCGAGGTGGCCAAGGAACTGTCGGTCGAGGAGTTCAAGCTCTACGAGCTGATCTGGCGGCGGACCATCGCCTCGCAGATGACCGACGCGGTCGGCTCCAGCGTCTCGGTCCGGATCCGGGCGGTCTCCTCCGCCGACGAGGAAGCGGACTTCGGGGCCACCGGCAAGACCATCACCGACCCGGGCTTCCTGCGCGCGTACGTCGAGTCCAGCGACGACGAGAACGCCGAGGCCGAGGACGCCGAGCGTCGTCTGCCCAACCTCGTCAAGGACCAGCCGCTGACCGCCGACGAGCTGGCCGCCCAGGAACACCACACCCAGCCGCCCTCCCGGTACACGGAGGCGTCGCTGGTCAAGGCCCTGGAGGAGCTGGGCATCGGCCGCCCCTCCACGTACGCCTCGATCATGCAGACCATCCAGGACCGTGGGTACGTCGTCAAGCGCGGTCAGGCGATGATCCCGTCGTTCCTGGCGTTCGCGGTGATCGGGCTGATGGAACAGCACTACCCCCGCCTGATCGACTACGACTTCACCGCCAGCATGGAGAACGAGCTGGACGAGATCGCCGGAGGCGACCACGCCGCCGTCGACTTCCTCACCTCGTTCTACTTCGGCAGCAGCAACGGTGCCGGTGACCAGGCCATCGCCCGGTCCGGTGGGCTGAAGAAGCTGGTCACCGAGAACCTCAGCGAGATCGACGCCCGCAGCGTCAACTCGATCCCGCTCTTCACCGACGACGAGGGCCGCGAGGTCGTGGTCCGGGTCGGCCGGTACGGCCCGTACCTGCAACGGGAGGTGCCGGGCGCACAGCCGGCCGCCCCCGCCGAGGGCGAGGAGGGCGGTACCCCCGGCGACCGGGCACCGATCCCCGAGGGGCTGGCCCCCGACGAACTGACCCCGGAGAAGGTGCACGAGCTGTTCCTCGGCGGCAGCGGCGAGCGCAAGCTCGGCGACGATCCCGCCACCGGGGAGCCGATCGTGCTCAAGTCCGGCCGGTTCGGCCCGTACGTCTCCAGCGGCGAACGCAAGTCGTCCCTGCTGCGCTCCCAGTCGCCCGACTCGCTCACCTTCGACCAGGCGTTGAAGCTGCTCACCCTTCCCCGGGTGGTAGGCGTGGCACCCGACGGCGCGGAGGTGCTCGCCAACAACGGCAGGTACGGCCCCTACGTCAAGCAGGGCGACGAGTTCCGGTCGTTGGACTCGGAAGAGAAGATGTTCACCGTCACCCTCGACGAGGCGCTGGCGCTGCTGGCCGCCCCGAAGACCCGTCAGCGTCGGGCCGCCGCGCCGCCGCTGCGGGAGATGGGCGTGGACCCCCTCACCGAGAAGCCACTGGTCATCAAGGACGGCCGGTTCGGCCCGTACGTCACCGACGGGGAGACCAACGCGTCCCTGCGTCGGGCGCAGACGCCGGAGGCGCTGACCATCGAGGAGGCCTCCGAGATGCTCGCCGAGAAGCGGGCGAAGGGACCGGCCCCGAAGAAGAAGGCCACGAAGAAGGCACCGGCGAAGAAGGCCACCAAGTCGACCACCACCAAGTCGACGGCCAAGTCCACGGCGGCCAAGTCCACGGCGGCCAAGTCCACGGCGGCCAAGTCCACGGCGACCAAGGCGACTGCGGCGAAGAAGGCTCCCGCCAAGGCGACCGCATCGAAGGCCCCCGCCGCGAAGAAGGCCGCCCCCGCCAAGGCCCCCACCTCCACCGACTGACCCCGTCCGGCTGCCGCAAGTCGGACGCCGCCGCCCGTCTGCCGCTGCGCGTCGAGACCTTGGTAAGAGTTGGCCCTCGGAGGGGCCGACTTCTACCAAGATCTACTGCTGAAACGGAGTTATCCACAGGGCCGCCGGGCGCTGTCCACAGGGGCAGCGAAGGAGGGGGCCGTTCAGCGAGAGTCCCTGCCATGACGTTCAGGGCGAGGTACCAGCAGCAGGAGCAGGAGCAGCCGACACCGGCCGTCGGCGACCAGATTCGGGCAGGGGCGACAGGCAGTGACCAGTCTCGGCCAGCATCGACGGATGGAGGCCAGTTTCGGGGGGCCTCGGCGGGCGGCGGACGAGTTCGAGGGGCGTCGACGGGCGGCGACCCGTTTCGGGTGGGACGGGCTGTCGGTGACTGGGACCTGGCGTTGCAGGGTGCCGGGGCGTGGGGGCGGGCGGTGGCCGACGACGCGGTGGGCGAGCTGGACGAGCTGCTCTTTCGTCAGGCGGATGTGATCAGCCGCGACCAGGCGAGCCGTTTCCTGTCCCGTAAGGCGATCCGGTACAGGGTTGCCGCCGGCCGGTGGCGTCGGGTGCACGGGGCTGTCTTCGTCACTCACAGCGGTCCGGTCGGTGCGGCTCAACGGCGTTGGATCGGGGTGCTCGCCGCCGGTCCGGGTGCAGTCCTCGGCGGGCTGACCGCCGCCCAGGACGGGGGGCTGCGGGGGTTCCCGTCTCCGGTCGTCCATGTGCTGGTGCCTGCCGAGCGTAGGGTCGGTCAGCTGCCACCGGGGGTGCGGGTCCACCGTACGGTCTGCCTGTCGGGGGAGGACGTCGTCGCGGCCGGTCGGCCCCGTCGGACCGTACCCGCTCGGTCGCTTGTCGACGCCGCCCAGTGGGCGGACAGTGCCGCTCGGGCTCGGGCGGTGATCGCTGCCGGTTTCCAGCAGCGTCTGGTGGGCGGCGGCGACGTGCACCGGGTGCTCGTACGCCTGCCTCGGGTCCGCCGAAGGCGGTTGATCCTGGAGACCGCGACCGATGCGGCCGGTGGGGCGCACTCCTTGGCGGAGCTGGACTTCCTCGGTCTGGTCCGGCGGGCGGGTCTGCCGGAGCCGCGCTGTCAGCAGGCACGTCGGGACTCCACCGGGCGACGTCGGTACCTCGACGCCTATTTCGAGCGGTGGGGGTTGCACGTCGAGATCGACGGTGGGCAGCACCTCGATCCGCAGGCGGCGTGGGCGGACATGCGTCGGCAGAACGATCTCTGGATCGATGGTGACCGGGTGCTCCGGTTTCCGGCCTGGGTCGTCCGCGTGCACCCTCGTCAGGTCGTCGACCAGGTGCGGGCGGCGCTGCGGCAGGCCGGGTGGCCGGGCTGACGGCGGGAGGCCCGTCCAGAGTCGAGGGCACCAGTGCAAATGGCCGGGCTGCGGTCGAAGGCACGTGCGGAGGGACCGGGCCGCTGTCGAGGGCAGGTGCGGGAGGGTTACGGACCTTCCCGGATCTCCGTAACCGGCGGGCGGGGTCAGGGGCCGAGGAGGGTGGTCAGGTGGGGGTTGGCGAAGACCCGGTGGGGGTCGAGGCGGTCGCGGAGGTGCTGGAAGTCGGCGAACCGGGGGTACGCGGGGGCTAGTGACTCGGCGTCGCGCCAGTGCAGTTTGCCCCAGTGTGGCCGGCCGCCGAGTTCGGTGGCGACCGCCTCGAAGGCCCGGAAGTACGGCTCGTACGGCATTCCGGCGTACTGGTGAACCGCCACGTACGCCGAATCCCGACCGTGGCTGTGCGACAGCCAGATGTCGTCGGCGGCGGTGAACCGGATCTCGGCCGGGAAGAGCACCCTGAACGGGAGGCCGTCGACGATGTGCCGGAGGGCGTGCAGTGCCTCGGGCAGGTTCTCGCGCGGGAGGGCGTACTCCATCTCGGTGAACCGGATCCGACGGGGTGTGCAGAAGACCCGGTCGGAGCGGCCGGTGTAGTGGCGTTCGGTGAGGGCCCGGGTGGCGACGGTGGTGAGGGTCGGGGCGAGGGTGGGCAGCGCCCGGCCGATCCGGCAGAGTCCCCCGTAGAGGGTGTTGGCGAGCAGGTCGTCGTCGAGCCATCGTCGCCACCCGGGTAGCGGGCGGTCGTCGAGGGGCACCCTGTCGTTGGTCTTGACCTGCACCCGGTCGGTGTAGGGGAACCAGAAGAACTCGACGTGGTCGTGTGCCTCGACCAGGGTGGACACCTGTCCGAGTACGGCGGTGAGCGAGTCGGGGCGTTCGTGGGCGTGCAGGACGAAGGCGTCGACGCACTGGAGGGTGACGTCGACCAGGACCCCCAGTGCGCCGAGGGAGACCCTGGCGGCGGCGAAGATGTCGGGGTGTTCGTCGGCGTTGCAGCGGAGGATTTCGCCGACGCCGGTGACCAGGGTGAACGCGACGACCGTGGTGGAGAGGCAGCCCAGGTGTGCGCCGGTGCCGTGGGTGCCGGTGGCGACGGCCCCGGCGACGGTCTGGGCGTCGATGTCGCCGAGGTTCGGCAGGGCCAGCCCGTGTCGGGCGAGGAGGTCGTTGAGGTCGTGCAGCGTCGTCTCCCCCGGCACCGTCACCCGACGCCGTCTGACGTCCACTGTGGCATCCGCTACGGATCGGGACAGCTGGAGTCGGTACCCGTCTGTGCAGGCCAGTGCGGTGAAGGAGTGGCCGCTGCCGACGGGTCGGATCCGCTGTCCCCGGGTGACCGCGTCGCGGATCGCCGCCGCGGTCTCCTCGGCGTCGGCGGGGCGCAGAACGGGGGCGTGGGAGTGCTGGTTGCCGGCCCAGTTGGTCCAGCGGATCGGCGGTGTGGCGGTACCGGCCATCGGAACTCCTCCCGGTAAATGTGAACCAAATTCGTAACAGGAACGTTGTGCCTGGTAAATACCGCAATCGAGGTCGGCTCGTTAGTACCGGTAGTCACGTATTCGTGACGTTCAGATATGTTCATCCGTCGAAGGGGGGTGGCGCCGAGTGTCCACACCAGCCGCCACGACCGGGCCGTTGCGCCGGGTGCCGGTTCAGGGTCGAAGCGTCGCTCGGGTCCAGCGGATGCTGGATGCCTGCGCCGAACTCGTCGACGAGGTGGGGTACGAGGGTCTGACCACCACCCTGCTCGCCGAGCGCGCCGAGGTGGCGATCGGTTCGGTGTATCAGTTCTTCCCGGACAAACGGGCGATCGTGCAGGCGTTGACGCTGCGGACGATCGAGTCCTACCTGCAGCGGCTGGACAAGAGGTTCGCCGCCGACGACCTCACCCACTGGTGGGACGGGGTCGACGCGGGGATCGACGAGTACATCACGATGCACCGTACGGTCCCCGGGTTCCGTACCCTCCACTTCGGCGACGTGGTCGACCTGCATCTGCTCGATGAGAAGCGGGACAACAACGGCGTGATCGCCGAACAGCTCGCCCGGGTGTTGATCGACCGGTTCGGCATCGCCGACGGACCTCGGCTGAGGTTCATCCTGGAGATCGCAGTCGAGGCGGCCGACGCCCTGATCAAGCTGGCCTTCCGCCGGTCGCCGGGTGGCGACGAGGCGGTGTTGGCGGAGGCCAAGGCGTTGATCCGGGAGTACCTGCACCGGCAGGTCGACGCTCCCGCCCACGACGTGGCCCAGACCGGCTGACCGCCCGCCGGAGGGTCGCATCCGTCGACCGACGGCGTGCGCCCACCCGGCGGTAGCCAGTCGACGATCGGCCGGGCCCGCCCTTCTCGTCGAGGGGCGGGCCCGACCGACGCCCACGCCGATCGGCCGCATCACGCCGATCGGCCGCATCACGTCGACCGGCCGCATCACAGGAAGGCCCGTCCCTCGCCTCGGTAGGTGGGGACCGTGGCCACCACCTCGTCGCCGTCCACCAGGTGCAGGTCGTTGACGCGTTCACACAGCTCACCGGCCTTGGCGTGGCGGAACCAGACCCGGTCGCCGAGGTGGAGTCCGGCTGCCCCGGGCCCGGTGAGCGGGGTCTGCACCTCGCCCGCGCCCTCGGCGCCGATCATCGTGAGTCCCTCCGGTAGCCAGGGGGTGGGCAGTCGACTCGCCGCCGCCGGACCGGAGGCGATCCAGCCGCCGCCGAGAACCGTCGCCACCGTCGGGTCGGGGCGGCGGACCACCGAGCAGGCGAAGAAGGCCGCCGGGGTGGGCCGCCAGGCCCGGTAGCCGTCGAACAGGGTCGGCCCGTACAGGCCGGAACCGGCGGTGATCTCGGTGATCGAGGGGTCCGCGCTGGTCGCCGCCACGCTTCCGGTGCCGCCCCCGTTTACCAGTTCCAGGTCGGCGAGGTCGCGGACGGCGGCCACCACCGCGCTTCGGCGGTGCAGCAGTTCCCGGTACGACCGGCGCTGGGTGAACCGGATCGCGGCTCCCAGCGTCGCCTGCCCCGGTGGCGCGTCCCCGAGTCCGGCGATCTGTGCCTCGTACGCCATCAGTCCGACCAGTCGGAAGCCGGGCCGCCCGGCGACGGTGGCGGCGAGGGTGGCGGCGGCCTGCGCGGTGTGTACCGGGGATCGGCGGACCCCGACGTGCACCCGCCCGCCCAGGGGTCGCCAGGAGGCGTCGAGGTCCAGGCAGACCCGGATCTCCGGCCGCCGGTCGGCGGGTTGGACGTCGTCGACCAGGTCGAGCTGGGCGACGTCGTCGACCATCAGGGTGACCGTCTCGGCCAGGGCGGCGTCGGCTGTCAACTCGCCCAGCGACCCTCGCCCGACTGTCGGGTACGCCACCAGGACGTCGTCGGTCAGTTCGGACCGGGCCAGCCAGATCGCCTCGGCGAGGGTGAACGCCATGATCCCGCGCCACCCCGGGGTGTCCAGGGCTCGCCGGGTCAGCTCCCGGCTGCGGACCGACTTGCTGGCCAGCCGCAGTGGCTTCCCTCCGGCCCGACCGGCGAGTGCCGTCGCATTGGCATCGAAGGCGGTCAGGTCGACCACGGCGTACGGCGGGTCGAGGTGGGCGGTCGCCCGGTCGAGTCGATCGCGTAGTTCGTCACGTTCGGTGGCCACTGGTGCACGCTAACTGTCTGGAACGATATGCGAAACAGCCTCACCTCTGACCGGGCTGCGGTCGGTGGCCTCGGCCACCTAGGCTCGGCGAGCAGGCGATGTCCCGGCGGGTCGTCGTCCTGCCGGGACTAGAGTGTCCGAACGGGGTGCCCAGTGATGGGCCGGCACGCGGAGGTACGGCCATCGAAAGCCAGCGCAACGGCGAGCCGTCCGGCGTGTCACGGACCAACGGCCCAGGCCAGGACGATCAGACCCGGTCGGCTGCCGGTCCGGTACCCGCCGGTGACCCGTCGACGGACGTCACCGCCACACCCGGCGACACCGCCCGTACCGGCGACAAGCCCTTCCCCGGCGGCGAGAACGCCGGGGACGCCGCACCCGGGGGCGGCCCGGCCGACCTCTCGGGGTACACGGCGATCCGGTCGGTGCTGCGGATCCGGCCCTTCCGGCGGCTGTGGATCGTGCTCGGTGCCGCCTCGTTCGGTGACTGGCTGGGCCTGCTCGCCACCTCGGTCTTCGCCGCCTCCCAGGTGCAGGGCAGCACCGCCCAGGGTGCCGCGTTCGGTGCCGTCATCGCGGTCCGGCTGCTCCCCGCGCTGGTCCTCGGCCCGGTCGCCGGAGTCTTCGCCGACCGGTTCGACCGCAGATGGACCATGGTCATCTGCGACGTCCTCCGGTTCGCCCTGTTCGCCTCGATGCCTCTGGTCTTCCTCTTCGGGGCAAGCGGGGCGGTGGTCGTCGGCTGGGCCACCATCGCCACCTTCCTGATCGAGACGATCACCCTGCTCTGGATCCCGGCCAAGGAGGCCGCGGTCCCGAACCTGATTCCCCGGGCCCGACTCGAAGCCGCCAACCAGCTCACCCTGATCACCACGTACGGGCTCACCCCGGTCTTCGCCGCGCTGGTCATCGCGGTCCTGGACCGCAGCATCCGGGGGGTCACCGGGGGCGACATGCCCGGCTGGGCGGAGCCCGCGCAGCTGGCCCTCTGGTTCAACGCCTTCTCCCGGCTGGCGACAGCCCTGGTGGTGGCCTTCGGGATCAAGGAGATCAGCCAGACCCGGGCCAGCCGGCAGGAACGCCACGAGCAGAGCATGACCCGGCAGTTCCTCGAAGGCTGGCGGTTCATCGGCCAGACCCCCCTGGTCCGGGGCCTCGTCCTGGGCATCTTCGGCGCGTTCGCCGGCGGGGGCATCGTGATCGGCACCGCCCGGTTCTTCGCGAACTCGCTGGGCGCCGGTGACGCCGCCTTCTACCTGCTCTTCGGGTCGATCTTCATCGGGTTGGCGCTCGGCATCGGGCTGGGGCCGTTGATCGTGCGGGACATGTCCCGGCGTCGCTGGTTCGGCATGAGCATCGTGCTGGCCAGCGCGTCGGTGATGACGCTGGCCTTCGCCATCCACCTGTCCATGGCGATGGTCGGGGCGATCCTGGTCGGGGCGGGCGCCGGGATGGCATTCCTCGCCGGCACCACACTGCTCGGCGGGGAGATCGCCGACGAGGTACGCGGCCGGGTCTTCGCGGTGGTCCAGATCGGCACCCGGATGGTGCTCATCCTGGCGATCGGCCTGAGCAGTCTCCTCGCCGGTGTCGGCGGGTCCAGGCAGCTGAACATCGTCGACCTGGGCATCTCGATCTCCTCGACCCGTCTGCTGCTGCTCGCCGCCGGTGCGGCCGGGATCTTCGCCGGGGTCAGCGCCTTCGGGCAGATGGACGACAAGAAGGGCGTCCCGGTCCTCGCCGACCTGTGGGGCTCCATCCGGGGCAGGCCGCTGATGCCCGCCGAGTCGTTCGTCTCCAACGGCCTCTTCGTGGTCTTCGAGGGGGGTGAGGGGGCCGGGAAGTCCACCCAGCTGGAACGGCTCGCCGAGCGGCTGCGCGAGGAGCAGCGCGAGGTGGTGGTCACCCGTGAGCCCGGGGCCACCCCGATCGGGGTCCGGATCCGCGCCCTCCTGCTGGAGAACTCCGGCACCGAGGCGCCGTCCCCCCGGACCGAGGCCCTGCTCTACGCCGCCGACCGGGCGCACCACGTGGCGACTGTGGTCCGGCCGGCGCTGGTCCGGGGTGCGGTGGTGATCAGCGACAGGTACGTCGACTCGTCCCTGGCGTACCAGGGGGCCGGGCGGACGTTGCCGGTGGACGAGGTCTCCTGGCTCTCCTCCTGGGCCACCGGGGGGCTCAAGCCCGACCTGGTCGTCCTGCTGGACATCGACCCGAACACCGGGCTGTCCCGGGTCGCCGCCCGGGGCGAGGCCACCGACCGGCTGGAGGCCGAGTCGGTAACCTTCCACGAACGCGTCAGGTACGCCTTCCTCGACCTGGCCGCCACCGACCCGAAGCGGTATCTCGTCCTCGACGCGGCCCGCCCGACCGACGAGATCGCCGAACTGGTCGCCAAGCGCGTCGCCGAGCTGCTCGTCGAGCCCGGGGACCTGGTGAAGCCGCGCCAGTCCGAGCCGCCCCAGACCCCGGGTCGACCCGAGTTATCCGACGAGGAGTTGGTGACGGTGAGGCATCCCACCTGATGTCTGACGTCTTCGCCGAGCTGGTCGGGCAGGACGACGCCGTCGACACCCTCCGCCGGGCGGCTGCCGCCGCCGCCGACGTGCTCCGCAACGCCGCCGGGGCCGGGGCGGGGATGACCCACGCCTGGATCTTCACCGGGCCGCCCGGGTCGGGTCGGTCGGTGGCCGCCCGCGCCTTCGCCGCCGCCCTCCAGTGCGTACACGGGACCGGGTGCGGAGCGTGTCCCGGCTGCCACACCACGCTGACCGGTACCCATGCCGACGTCCGGCTGGTGGTGCCGGAGGGGCTCTCCATCGGTGTCACCGAGATGCGGGCGCTGGTCCTGCGGGCCGCCAGCACCCCTTCCGGGGGCCGTTGGCAGGTGGTGATCGTGGAGGACGCCGACCGGCTCACCGAGGCCGCCGGCAACGCACTGCTCAAGGCGGTCGAGGAACCACCACCGCGTACTGTCTTCCTGCTCTGCGCCCCGTCCACCCACCCGGAGGACATCTCGGTGACCATCCGGTCGCGGTGTCGCCTCGTACCGTTGCGGCAGCCGCCGCCCGGCGCGGTGGCCGAGGTGCTGGTCCGGCGGGACGGCATCGCCCCCGACGTCGCACAGTGGGCGGCGGCGGCCGCCCAGGGACACGTCGGTCGGGCCCGTCGGCTGGCCCGGGACCCGCAGGCCCAGCAGCGCCGCTCGGCCGTCCTGGGGGTGCCCCGACGGCTGACCGGGGTCGGCGCGGCCTTCGACGCGGCCTCCGCCCTGATCGAGGCCGCCGAGGCGGAGGCGGAGGCGGCGGTGGCCGAGACCGACGCCGCCGAGAAGGCCGCGTTGCAGACCGCCCTCGGCGCCGGGGGCACCGGCCGGGGCGCGGCCGGGGCGGCGCGCGGGTCCGCCGGTCAGATCAAGGAGCTGGAGAAGCGGCAGAAGTCCCGGGCCACCCGGGCGCAGCGGGACGCCCTGGACCGGGCCCTGGTGGACCTGGCCGGCTTCTACCGGGACGCGGTGACGGCGGCGGTGGGGGCACCCGTCGCGCCGGTGCACACCGACACCGCCGAGCTGTCCCGGGCCGGTGCGCAGAAGTGGACGGCCGAGGGGGCGCTGCGACGGCTGGAGGCGGTGCTCGAATGCCGTCGGGCGATCACTGCCAACGTGAAGCCCCGGATCGCTGTGGAGGCGATGATGCTCGCCCTGTGGAAGGGCTGACCGACCCCGAGGCGTCGTCCACAGCCATCGACAGGCCCGATTGGTGTGCGGTACGGTCCCCGGTGACGCCGCCGTGACGGTGGTGGCACGCTGCGTGAAGCCGCGTCCGGGGGAGGAGTCGCCGATGCCGCGGGGGGAGATCGACGAGGCCTGGATCGAGGAGGCGGTGCGGCGTTACCGCCGGATCGAGACCCTCCAGGCCGAGTTCGACCAGGCGGTGTCGACGGTCGAGGTGACTGTCAGGTCGCCGGACGGGCTGGTCGAGGTGGTGGTCACCGCCGGGGGGCGGATCACCGACGTCCGGTTCCTGGGTCCGCTGCACTCCCGTGACCCGCGCGCCGTCGCCGCCTCCGTGCAGGCCGCCATCACCGCCGCCGGGGACGCCGCCCAGTGGGCCCGGGAGAAGCTGCACAACGAGACCTTCACCGCGTACCGGCCGCTCGCGGGGGCCTGAGATGGATCCGCTACGCGACCTGGCCGCCCGCCTCGACGAGGCCGGCGACACCCTGAACGACCTGGCCCGGCGGGTTCCCGCCACCGACCCGGCCCACCCGGCCTTCGGTGCCGACGCGCCGGGGCGGCTCGGGGAGGTCGGGCGGGCCCTGCACCGGCAGTGGACCGCCGCCACGGACGAACGGGCCCGGGAGGCTGGCACCGCCGCCGCCCGGCTCTCCTCCGCCGCCGGTGCGGTCCGCGACGCCGCGCGGCGCTACGCGGAGACCGACGCCGCTGCTGCCGAGTCCGTCCGGGACGCCCCGGCCCGGCACACCGGATCGGAACCCCCCAGCCGGTACGCCGACCTGGAGTCGGCCCGGTACACCCCACCGGACCCGATCCGGCCCCGGGGGTGGTGATGGACGCGCTGGACCGACTCGCCGAACCCGGACTGGACCTCCTCGACCGGGTCGACACCCTGCTCGCCCGGGGTGCGCCGGAGCACCACCCGGTGTGGCCGCTGCTGCGGCGGCTCCAGGTGCTCCCCGGGGCGGCCCTGCACAGCTTCCTCGGTCTGCACCCGGCCCCGCTGGCCACCGCCGGACACGCCGTCCGTCAGCTCGTCCGGGGCTACGACCAGGTCTGCGCCACCCTCTCCGACCAGGTCGCCTGGTCCGGTCCGGCGGCCTCGGCGTACGGGCGCAGCCGCGCGGCACTGCTGCACCAGCTCGACGAGGGGCCGGACAGCCTGGTGGGGCGGCTGGAGTCGACAGCCGGGTACGCCGACGCCCTCGCCGACTGGGTGGACCGCAGTCGGGTGGCGGTGGCCCGGACCCTCGCCGACGTGTTGGGTTCGGCGGAGGCGGTGGCGGTGGTGGCGGCGACCTCTCCCGGCCGGGAACCGGCCGCCGACGGGGTCGGGGTCGGGGAGGCGGCGGAGATCGCCCGGCGGGTCCTGGCGGTGCTCTCGGTGGCCTACGACGGGGCGGAGACCCTGCTGCGTGAGTGGTCGCCCAGCCTCGGCCCGGCTCCGTGGCGGCAACCCCCGCAGCGTCCGGTGCGGTTCGACGCCCCGACGAGGGTGGGCTGGTGAACGTGGCGGGCACTGCGGTGGGTCACCGGCCGGTGACGGCTGCCCCGCCTGTCGTCGTCGACGCGTCGTAGGGTGGGTTCATGGGCATGCTCTGTGCGGTCAGCTTCAACCGGTACGGGCGTCTCTACTATCTCGACCCCGGTGACCTGCACCCCCAGGTGGGGGACAAGGTCCTGGTGCCCACCGACGACGGGCCGGAGGTGGCCGAGTGCGTCTGGGCCGCGCAGTGGGTCACCGACGACACCGACGGGTTCCCGAAACTGGCCGGGATGGCCGGGGAGGGCGACCTGCGCCGGGACGAGACGTTGCGGCGGCGCAAGGCCGAGGCGAAGGTCGCCGCGAAGCGTCTGATCCGTGAGCACGGTCTGCCGATGAAGGTGGTGGCTGTCGACCACGTCTTCGCCGTCGGCGAGGGCAACAGCGACCGGACCACAGTCTTCTTCACCGCCCCGCACCGGGTGGACTTCCGGTCCCTGGTCCGGGACCTGGGCGCCACCCTGCACTGCCGGGTGGAGCTGCGTCAGCTCTCCGCCCGGGACTCGGCGCGGGTGCAGGGCGGAATCGGCTCCTGCGGCCGGGACCTGTGCTGCGCCACCTTCCTCACCGACTTCGAGCCGGTGACCATCCGGATGGCCAAGGACCAGGACCTTCCGCTGAACCCGTTGCGCATCTCCGGAGCGTGCGGCCGACTGATGTGCTGCCTCAAGTTCGAGCATCCGCTGTACCAGAAGTTCCAGGAGTCCGCCCCGCCGGTCGGCACCCGGGTCACCACCGCCCAGGGAGACGGCAAGGTGGTCGGCCACAGCGTTCCCCGCGACGCCGTGACGGTACGCCTCGACGCCGACGGGTCCCGCTCCGTGTGCTCCCGCGCCGACGTCTGCGGCCCCCGCCGCGCCCACGACAGCCGCGACCAGTCCGCCCCTCGACCGGGCGACCGCCCGGTGACCGACCAGTCCGCCCCTCGACCGGTCGACCGCCCGGTGACCGACCAGTCCGCCCCTCGACCGGTCGCCCGGTAACCGACGGCTCCGCCCGGCGTCGGTTGAGCCGTCAGGTGGTGGCGTCCCCGCGCGCGGAGTCCTGACCGCCTCGCTGGTGGGGGGCGGTGGTGGCGGGCGCGGGACGAACGACGACCGGCGGTTCGGCCAGCCGGGCCCGCAGCGACCCGGCCGGAACCAGCCACGACGACTCCGGGTCGGAGTCCGGGTTGACCCGCCAACGTCGGGCCACCCGGTCCACGGCGATCGGATAGAGGGTCAGGGTGCCGTCCGGGTCGATCCGCATCCGGACGAACGACTTGGCGTCCTCGATCCCCTGCGCGGCGAACAGCTCGTTGAGGTTCACCCCGAACGTCGAGGCGACAAGGAGGTACGCGGCCACGACCTGGGTGGCGACCAGTCCGGCGACCGGCCCGTACGCGACGGCGGCGACGACCGCCGGCAACGGCCACACCCAGTCGTGCACCGGCAGGTGCAGCCACGCCCAGGTGCCGACGACTGCCAACCCGACGTGGGCCAGCCCGTGGCCGACCCCGAGGACCCAGTGTCTGACCTGTCGGCTGCCACTGGCGGTGGGGGGCTTGGCGAAGAATCCCGCCCCGAGCAGTGTCACCACCACCATCACCACCAGGGGGACGCTGAACAGCCGCTGGTCGGTGGTGTTCATCTCCTGGGTCGAGACCCCGGCCATCGCCAGCATCAACAATGTTTGCAGGAGCCCGAGGAGGGTGGCGAAACCGGGGTTCCGTCGGGGCAGCCGGGCGAAGACCCCCCACCCGTACCGGCGGGACCGGTCGGCGGCCGGGAACCGGCCGGCCAACTCGTACTCCCTGGTTTTGCTGGCCCGCCGGGACATGGTGTCGCGGGGCGGGACCTCGATCCGCTCGGGCAGCTTGTGCGTGGGGTAGAGGTACGCGCCCCCGCCACCACAGGTGATCAACTGCCGGTCCGGGGCGGAGTACCTGGCGTAGTGGTGCAGGTCCCCGGTGATGATCACCTTCACCCGGGCACCGGTCGGTGCCACCACGGTACGGATGAAGTAGTCGATCGAGTCGTACGCCTCGGGGTCGCCGGCGGCCTTCACCCACGTCGGGGCCGGAACGGCCAGGATCACCCGGGACTGCGGGCCGAGCCGCTGGGCGACCTGGTGGAAGTAGGTGAGCTGCGGATCGTCGAGGTACGACCCCGACTGGTCGTCGAGGCCCAGCAGCCACCAGTCAGCAGGTAGCTCGGTGGCGAAGTACGACCGGGTCTGCCCGGTGGCCCACCCCCCGAAGTGCCGGTCCCGGGTCCGGACGAACAGCCGCAGGAAGGCGGTCAACCCGTCGTACCAGTCGTGGTTGCCGGGGATCGCGAAGAGGGTCGGCCGCTCCGCCGGGGTGACCGGCAACGCCGCCTGGTACGGCCCCTTGCACCGGTCCTCGTACGCCTCGTACGCCGCCGACGGGTACACCTGGTCCCCACCCATCACCAGGGTCTGCGCCCGGGGCAGCCGGTGCCCGTCGACTGTCAGCTCCGGCTGGGCCAGCAGGTACGCCACCGAGTACGTCGCGTTGAACCCGTCGCCCAGGTCGGCGACGAAGTCGATCCAGAGCCCGCCGTCGGCCCCCACCTGCCGGGGGACCTCGTCCGCGAAGGCCCGCTGCAACTCCCGTTTGTCCAGGTAAGCCCCGAACAACATCGCCAGCAGCGTACGCAGCCCGGTGCTGATCAGCAGCAGCGGCGCGAGCCACGGCACCGGCTTGCGCGGGGTGAACCCCAGCTCCCGAGGATCAGTGCTGCGCGGTCGACGCGCCGCCCGCCCCCCGGCCGCCTCACTGGCCTCCGGATCATCCGGATCGGTCGACCCGGCGGACTCGACCGGCTCGGTCGGCCTGACGGGTTCGCTCGGCTCGGTCGACCCGGCGGGTCCGATCGACCTGGCAGGCTCGGTCGGCCTGGCGGGGTCGACGGGGGAGGTGGGGTCGACGGCGGGGGTGGAATCGTCGCTCACCCGGCGCAGCGTAGTGCGATCCGCTGGGAACCGCTGTCCAGCCGACGACCCACGGCGCGCCGAGCCGACCGATCGACCCGACCCGTGGGGGATCCCCTTCGGCCTCGGGCGCTGTGTGGCGTAGACTTGGCGACCGTTGCCGCCTTAGCTCAGTCGGCTAGAGCGACGCACTCGTAATGCGTAGGTCGACGGTTCGATTCCGTCAGGCGGCTCGGTACATAGAAACGCCCTGGTCATCGAAGTGACCAGGGCGTTTCTATGTACGTTGATCGGCCGGTGCCTATCAGGAAGATCGGCGGCGGCGGCGTTCGGTGACAAGATCAGTGACACTCGCCAGCTTCGGACCCTTCGGCGGGCCGGAGTCCGGCGGCTTCCCGAACATCCCGGCCTCCATCGCGGCGGCCGCCCGGCGCGTCAGCTCTACCCCGACATCCTGGTAGCCCCGGGTCGTCCGGGAGTCCGCGTGCCCGAGCACCTCCTGCACGATGGACAGATCAACACCCAGCTCCAGTAGAGCCGTGGCCGCAGAGTGACGCATCACGTGCACCCGGGCATCCGGCACACCGGCCTCCCGCAGAATGTCCTTCCACTCGCCCCAGTCCACCCGAGGATCGATCGGCCGCCCGTCGCGGTGGCAGAACACGAAGTCGTCCTTCTTCCACCACTTGCCAGCCTCGCGCATCTCCACCTTCTGCGCCTCCTGGTGCTCGCGCAGCATCTGGGCCACACCAGGCGGTAGCGCGACGACACGCGGCCGGGGGCGCCGACGCCAGCCCTTCGGCCGGGTGATCACCAGTCCGCCTTCCTGCTTCTGCGGGCACGTCGACGCGTGCCCCTCACAGTCACCCGGGCACGGCGGCGGACACCCGCGCACCCCCTTGTGCCGCTTGCAGTCCTGCGGGCACGGCTCAAACCGGTGCAGCCCCTTCGGGTTCTTCGGCCGTGGCCGTGCCCCGCAGGCGTGCGGGTCGTCGCAGCCGTGCCGCCAGGTGAGCCGCTGCAGCTGCCACTGGATCGTCACCACCTCACCGTCAAGGTCCAGGTCCGGCCAGCGCAGGCCGAGCGTCTCGCCTTGGCGAGGGCCGATGGCGAGCCCCACGTACCAGCGGGCCCCGTTGCGCCGCCCCCGAGCCGCCTCCAGCACAGCGCGTGCCTCGTCGCGAGACAGGGACTCCCGGGCGACGGCCGGAGCGCCGGGCGGGTCCATCAGCTTGGCCACGTTGCGGGTGACCCGGCCACGGCGCAGCGCAATCTCCAGGCCACGACGGATCACCGCGTGGGTCTTCAGGACGTGCCCCTCGGAGCAGGGCTTCGGCTTCTTGGAGTACATCGCCTTGTAGAGCCGGTCGAGGTCCTCGGTCTCCAGGGCGTCGATCAGGATGCCGCCGAGGTGCGGGAAGACCCAGTTGCGGCAGCGGGACCAGTAGTCGTCGAGGCTGCGCCGGGCGAGCTGCTTCGACCCGTAGGGGGCGATGTCGGTCAGCCAGGTCGTGAACCACGCCTCGACCGTGGGGACCCGGCCGATGCGTGGCTTGCGGCCGGCGTCGACTTCCTTGAGGAGTTTCCGCAGCTTGCCGCGTACTACGGCTTCGGTCTTCCCGGACCGGTGGCGGCGGTCGAGCTGCCCGTTGGGTTTGTGCCCGACGGTCACCTTCGCGTGGTAGAGGCCGTCGGGGCCAAGCGTTACCGGTATCTCCCGCCAGGTCGCAGTGTCCATCAGCCCGCTTCGCCCTCGCCGCCCTCGCCGGGCTCACCGCGGCGGCGGGCTAGGTAGCGGATCATCGCCCGGATTTCCAGCTTCTCGACCTCGGGCACGTTGGGGTCGCGTAGGCGGCGGGCGACCTCCTGCATGTCGGGCTCCAGGTCCAGCGGTTCCGACGGGCGAGGTTCCCCGTCCTCCGACCACCCGAGGAGTCGGTACGCCACCGCCAGGGGCGCGCCGAGCCCGGCGCAGAAGCCTCGGACCTGGCTACCCCGGGGGTCCTTCGTCCAGTCGCCGTTACGCCATCGGTAGAGGGTCGCCGAGCTAACCCCGGTGGCCTTGGCGATGTCCTCGACAGTCATGCCTCGTTGGCGTGCCTCGCGGAGCACGCGGTCGACGAAGCCGCCGAACTTTGCGGCTCTGACCTGGGAAGACTCTGACATGCGCAGACGGTATTTCCCGTGGTCGGGAAGGCTGTCCCGGTTGCGAGAGAATTCCCGATCTCGACGATGTCGAGGGTGGGAAACCCTGCGAAGTGGACGGTCTGGGATGTGGCCACCAAGCAGGACTGAATTCTTCTGCATAGCTTGACCATAGATGGTCACGAGATCATCAAGAACTGGCCGAAAGTATGAGTCATTCCCGGTGTCGAGAATCCGGCCATCCCAGGTAACGTCTTTCTCGAACACGAGAAAGGATTTCCCAATGATTCCCGATACTGAGAACGGCGGTGACACTCGGACCCGGGACCTGTACCCGGTCAACGACGCCGCCTACCGGCTCGGGGTCACGCCCCGGAAGGTCTGGCTGCTCATCCGCGACGGCCGCATCCGCACGAAGCGCCTCGATGGTCGCCGGCTCATCCCCGCCGACGCGCTCGCGGAGTTCGTGGACAGCCTGCCCGACGCTGAGCCGGAAAAGGTGAGCGCGGCATGACGCACCCGGGCGGCGGATCCGGCGGCACGGGCCCCGGAGGCGGGGCCGGTTCCGGTCCTGGCCGGACAAACCCCGTTCCGCCAGATGGCCCGGCCATGCCCAGCGAGGAGCAGGCGGCCTGACGAACGCCCCGGCCTGCCGGGACAAGCAAGACGCGGGCCACCTCCGACAAGGCGGCCCGCGCGTACCGACCTCACCCAACTCCCGAAGGAGCCAAGGTCGATGACCGAAGAGTACAAGCCCGCCCGAGACCTCCACGCAGGCGACCACACCCTGAACAGCCACGGCGTGCACCGCGTCGTCGGCATCTACGACTACCAGGACGCCGACGGCGACCGGGCCGTAGCTGCCACCATGCACCCGGTCGGCCTCGGGTCCGACGGGCCGTGGATCCTCCGGGTCAAGGCCAGTGCACCCGTCCAGATGGCCTCGGCGGCCAACATCGAGCGGGCGGTCGAGGCGGCCCGCCGCGACATCGTCGACCAGGCCCTCGGCCGGGTGGTCCGCACCATCCACAACGCCAACCTGCCCGTGCCGGCGTACCAGACGGTTCTCCAGATCGGCCTCGGCTCGGTGGCCGAGCTGCAGCAGTGGGCGGAGGCCTTCGGCGGCAGGGTGCGGGAGGAGCGCCGGGGCGGACGGATCCACCGGGCCGCGGTGGTCGACATCGGGGGCCAGGACGTGGCGTCGGTGGAGCTGCACCTCATCTGCCCTCCGACGGACGCGGACGAGCCCGAGCCCGAGCCGGTGCAGGAATGGCTGTTCACCTTCGGGTCGGGCCAGCGGTTCGACGGCCGGTTCGTACGGATCGGCGGCACCTACCGGTCGGCGAGGGCGCAGATGATCGCCACGTTCGGCACGGCCTGGTGTGACCAGTACGACTGGAGGCGCTTCGACGCCCTGGGGCTGCTGGAGTCGATGACTGAGCTGCCGGAGTCGGAGTGGCCGACCACCGCCACCGACGCCACCGCGCCGACCGGCGGTGACCGGTGAGCGCCGCAGACGAGCGGGCCGCGCTGATCGCCGGCCTCCGGGAGCTGGCCGCCGCCCTGGAGGCCAACCCCGAACTGCCTCTGCCCGGGGCGAAGATCACGCGCTGCGTGCTGCTCGACGACGACGCGGCCGGGCAGGCTGAGGTGGCCCGCGCTGCCGAGCTGCTCGGCACCGAGGTGGTCTCCGACAACGGCAGCGCCAACACCACGCGGAAGTTCGGCGGGCTCACCTACGAGGTGTTCTACGTCAGCCGTCAGAGGGTTGACGACTACGACGCGCTGATGTCGTACCGGGGCGTGGTCGTGCCCGACAGCACCCCGGTCGGGGCGTGATCGCCGTGGACCTGGCCCAGCGCATCGCCGCCTTGGAGGCGGATGTCGCCCGGTGGCGGAGGCTCGCCACCACGGACCCGCTCACCGGGGTCCTCAACCGGCTCGGCCTGGCCGAGCGGTTCGCCGACCTGGACGACCACCGCCGCTCGCTCGCCGTCGTCGACCTGGACGGCTTCAAGGAAATCAACGACTGGTACGACCACTCCGTCGGCGACCAGGTCCTCATCGCCGTCGCCGCCGAGATGTGCCACCTCGGCGCGGTCGCCCGGCTCGGCGGTGACGAGTTCGCGGTCATCGGCCGGGACCTGCCGCCGGCCGGCCCGGCCTGGTCGTGGCAGATGGTCCTGCCGGGCGGCCCGACCACGATCACCGGCTCAGCCGGCGTGGTCGAGGTCGACCCGGCGGACCTGCCGGGGACTCTCCACCGCGCCGATCAGGCCATGTACCGGGTCAAGCGGGGCGGGCTGCCGGGTGAGGCGTCCGGGCGGCGTCGGGTGCGCGACGCCGTACCGGTCGGGGGGAAGGGCGGGACGGGTGCGGGGGCGCCCGTCCCGCCCGGGGCCGGGTGCGGGTGCGCCGCGTGAACCTCACCGTCGTCGTCATCGACGCCCCGTGGCAGGCCCTCATCGGCGGAGCCCTCCTGATTCTCGCCGGCCTCACCATCCACGCCCTGCTCGTCGCCCCCCTGCACCGGGACGACACCCCCACTGCTCTGCCCTCCCGCGCCGCCCGCCTGGGCGACGAGGCCGAGGCGTTCCTCCGCACCCGCAACAAGGAGTTCTGATGGAGATCACCGTCAACGTCGAGCCCATCGACCTGACCGCCGAGATCGGCGGCACCCGCTGGGACAGCCACGCCGAGGAGGAGGTGCCCCGCACCCTCGGCGACGAAGTCGTCCGGAAGATCGTCGTCGACCTGCGCGACAGCACCGAGCACAGCACCCTGCGCAAGCAGGTCGCCGAGCTGCGCGTCGAGGAGATCCACGCCCAGCTCGCCCCGATCGTCACCGAGGCCATCCAGCAGGGCGTCCGCAAGACCAACGGCTGGGGGGAGCCGGTCGGGGAACCGACGACCCTCCGGGCGCTGATCATCGACGAGGTCGAGAAGCTGCTCCGCAAGCCGGCCGACAACTACAACCGCGACAAGGGCACGTGGATCGAGGCCCTCGTCAAGGACAACGTCAACAAGGTCATCCGGGCGGAGCTGAGCGAGGCCTTGGCCGCCGAGAAGGCGAAGGTCGTCGAGGCGGTGCGGGCGAAGGCCTCCGAGCTGATCGCCGCCGCTGTCAAGGAAGGCATCGGCCGGTGAGCGCGGTGTCGATCGTGGAGCTGCCGCCGCTGGGCGCAGCACTGTGGGCGCTCCGGCCGCCCGCCGCCCGGCCGGAGGATGACCTGCCGGTCGAGGCCGAGGCCCTGACCGAAGGCACCCAGGAACTGCCCGTCGTGGCCGCCGTCGACGCGCCCACCGAGCTGATCGTGACCCCGACCGTCGACGAGCTCGACGCGCCGCTGGCCAGCCTCGGGGACCTGATCCCCGCGCTGATCGCGGACGCGCTGGACGCCGAGCTGGCGGTGGCGCAGTGACCGACACCGTCGACCTGACCGACCGCGAACTGCTCGTCGCCGTCCACCGGTGGGCCCGCGCACACGGGTGGTACCCGTCGGCGTGGATCGGCTGGGCCGACGCGGCCCTCGCCGGAGAGTCCACCCACACCATCACCTGGTCCGACCAGTCGATCACCGTCGCGTGGCGCACGATGCTCGGCTTCTGGGTGTCGGACACGCACCCGGCGTGCTCGGTCGTCCAGGCGGTGGACATCCTCGTCGCTGCCCGGATCCTGCCGGTCGAGCTGTCGTCGGCGTACCGGGCGGGCATGACCCACGCGCTCGACCAGGCCGCGACGGAACTGCCGACCGCCGACCGGGCAGTCGTCAACGCGGCGAAGGTGTGGCGCTGGTCGGGCAACACCCCCGGCCACCACGAGCGGGCCAGGTCTGCCCTCATGGCCGCCGTCGACGCCCTGCCCGGCCGACCCGACCACGGGCCGGACGCGCTGCCCCACGGATACATGCCCGAGGGCTGCGGCGACGACTGCAACAACGGCCAGTGCCCGGCCGGGGACCAGACGCACGACCGGTGCACCGAGGCATGCGTGGCGGGCCGATGACCAGCAGCACCACCCCGGAGGCCGCTCGACAGGACACCCCTGCCGGGCGGCCCTGGGCCGTTTCCACCCCCGACCGAAGCGAGCACCGGCAGTGAAGATCGTCAAGAAGAGCAACGGCCGCAACCACTGGTACGTCGACGCCGACAGCGGAGAGCGCGTCCCCGGCGTCACCACCATCCTCGACCAGGGCCTACCCAAGAAGGCCCTCATCAACTGGTCGGCGAACGCCACCGCCGAGTACGCCATCGACCACTGGGACGAGCTGGGCGCCCTCGCCCCGTCCGCCCGGCTGACCAAGCTCAAGGGCGGCCGGTACGCCGCCAAGGACGCGGCGGCCAACCGCGGCACCCAGGTCCACAAGATGGGCGAGCGGCTGATCCGGGGGGAGCAGGTGGTCGTCCCCGACCTGCTGCGCCCCTACGTCGACAGCTACGTCCGGTTCATGGACGAGTTCCAGCTCCGCGCCCGCTACGTCGAGGGCCTGGTCTACTCCGAGGAGCACCGGTACTGCGGGACCTTCGACATCTTCGGCGACATCCTGCTGCCGGACATGCCCGAGTACGACGACCTGCCCCGGGACGACGACGGGTTCGTGTGCGACGTCCTGATCGACGCGAAGACCAACCGCAGCGGCATCTTCGGCGAGACGGCGTTGCAGCAGGCCGGGTACCGGTACGCCGACTTCCTGCAGCCCGACCCGGACGACCCGGGCAGCGCCTTCCCGATGCCGGAGGTGACGTGGACCGGGGCCTTGTGGATCCGCCCGGACGGGTACTCGCTGGTGCCGGTGGCGGCCGGGCCGGAGCAGCACCGGCAGTTCCTGTACGTGCGTGAGGTCGGGATCTTCGACCAGGGCGCCCGGGACCTGGTCGGTGACCCGATCGAACCGCCGACCGCCTCCCGGTACGTGCTGGCCACGGTCGCCGACGAGCCGGCCGATCCGGTTGGGGCACCGTTCTGATGGCCGCCCCGAAGACCCTCGACGAGGCGCTGATCGTCCTCCAGGCCGACCTGCCGACCCTGGTGAAGGACAAGAAGGGTCAGGTCGGCAACCAGAAGACGAAGTACGCCGACCTGGTCCAGGTCAACGCGGTCGTGCTGGCCAAGCTCAACGGCCTGGGGGTGGTCTACAAGACCAAGCCCACCCTCCGTGAGGCCGAGCCCCGGTTCGTCTTGTCCTACGAGCTGCGGCACGTGGCCTCCGGCACGGCAGAGGTCGGCGACTACCCCCTCAAGCTCAGCGAGAACCCGATGCAGATGGGGTCGGCGATCACCTACGCCCGCCGGTACGTGCTGCTGGCCTTGACCGGGGTGGCCGCCGAGGACGAGGACGACGACGGGCAGACCGCCTCCGGTCGGTACGCCCAGCGCGCCCAGCCGCGCCGGCAGGCGACGGAGGACGGCGACCAGCCGATCGCCCAGCGGGCTCAGCAGCCCGGCCGGCAGGCAGGTGGCCCCCCACTGCCGGGCGAGCAGCAGCGGCCGGGCGCCGGCGGCATCTCGGAGCCACAGTCGCGGAAGCTGCACGCCTGCCTTCGTGAGGCCGGCATGTCCGACCGGGACCAGGCCCTGCTGTACATCTCCGAGGTCGTCGGCACGCCGATCGAGTCCACGGCCCAGCTGTCGAAGTCGCAGGCGGCTCGGGCGATCGACGCCCTGGAGCGGTACGTCAAGCAGCAGGAACCGCCCGGCGGTGAGTCGTGACCGCGCTGCGCCTGGTCGCCCTGGACCTGTCCCTGGCCGCCACCGGGGTCGCCGCCACCCACAACCACCACGGCGAGGCCGGCCTCCTCGCCCGGACCGTGCACACCGCCCGGACCGCCCATGGCGCGACCGACATGGACCACGTCCGGGTCAACGCGGTGCTCCGGGACGTCGCCGCCGCTGTGAAGTGCCGGCCGGACTTGGTGGTCATCGAGTGGCTGCCGCTCTTTGACGGCAAGGGGGCGACCTCGCTTCGCCTCGCCGAGCTCCACGGCGTGGTGAAGCACTGGCTTCACCACCAGGGCCTCACCTACGTCGACGTGCACCCGCCGGAGGTGAAGACGTGGGCCACCGGGAAGGGCTCCGCCAACAAGAAGCAGGTCCAGGAGGCGATCACCGCCACCTACGGGCGGCTGCTCCACATCGACGGCCACGACCAGGCCGACGCCGTGGCGCTGCTGACGCTCGCCCAGGCCGCGTACGGGCAGCCGCTGGCCACCGTGACCGCTCACCAGCGGCGAGCCCTCGGCAACGTGAAGTGGCCGACCCTGGCCACCGAGGCCGGACCGGTGGTGCCGGTATGAGCGCCACCCCGTCCAGCCAGGCGGAGATCCTCGCCCACCTGACCCGCGAGTCCATCGAGATGGGCCTGTACGAGGTGACCCTGCCGGAGCCCGAGGACTCTACTGACCGTCTCCCACCCCTGACGCTGACCCGGGCCGACCGGAACGTGCTCGCCCTGATCGCGTCCCGGGTGCCGACCCGACGGCTGACCGAGCGGTTCGGGTCGAGCCGAATCACCCGAATGCTGGCTGCTGCCGGTGACGCAGCCGGGGCCAGCCGCCTGGTCGCCGCCTACGACCAGGCGGCGGCCCGGCCGGTGCTGGAGCTGCCAGCGCGGGGCCTGCTGCCCGGCCGCCGGGTCGACCCGATCGACCCGGCCCCTGATCCGGTCACGGCAGATGCCGTGACCACCAACCCCACCACTGAGGAGCCAGAAGTGGCAGTGAAGATCGCGGCCCAGTTGACCCGGGCTAACCGGGAGTTCAACGGCCTCGACCGGATCGAGGAACAGTTGATCGCGCAGCCGCGCGGCACCCGGTACGCGCTGATCGCGTACGACATCAAGCGGGTGTCGGACGAGGTCACCGAGGGCGTGAAGATCCCGACGGCCGAGATCATCCACATCGAGCCGGTGGAGGGTGAGCGGGCGGACCAGGTGCGGCAGATGCTGGCCGAGGAGTACGAGGACCGTACCGGGAAGTCGCTGGAAGGCGACCCGACGTTGTTCGACGTCGCACCGGACGACGAGCGTCAGGTGCCGGAGGCCTCCGCCGACGAGCTCATGGCCGAGCGGGCCGAGGCGAAGGCGGCCGAGGCGGAGCGGGAGCGGGCCGGCCGGGCGCCGGCCGGGGTGGCGTTCCTGCCCGGGGCCGAGCCCGACGGGGACGACGCGGCATGACCGCGCCGGCCGTCGACGAGGCGGAGGCCAAGGTCACCGCCGGCCTGGCCTGGCTCGACCAGAACCACCCCGGCTGGCCCGACCGAATCGACCTCGACGTCCTGGACATCGAGGACCCGCTCTCCTGCGTCCTCGGCCAGACCGTCGGGGACTTCTGGCTGGTCCCGATCTCGTACGACGAGGCGACCGCCATGGGCTTCGAGGTGCCCCCCGGCGACCCGGGCCGCATCGAACTGACCGAGGCGTGGCGCCGCGCCATCGAGGAGCGGCAGCTCGCCGGAGCTTCCCGGTGACCCGGGGCCCCAGCCGGCAGATGACCGGTGCCGGCCGGCTGGGGCCCCACCCCTCCATCCCCCACGGAAGGACCCAAGGCGGCATGACCGCTGTCCGAACACGATCACCGAAGACCCGAGTGGTGACCGGCACCGTCGGCTGGCTCGCCGGCACCCCCGTCGTGCACCCCTTCACCCCTGACCGTCAGATGTCCGGCGCCCCGCTGTGCCAGGCCTGCTTCGGGTGGGTCGACGACGTCCGGCACGGGCCGGTGCGCCATGGCTGAGCATCCGACCGAAGCGTGCCGCTCGTGCAAGGCCGAGGTCATCTGGGCGGTCACCGAGCGGGGCAAGACCATGCCCGTCAACGCCGAGCCGGAGCTCGGCGGCAACGTCAAGCTCACCGAGCTGTACGGGCAACTGACCGCCGTGGTGGTGCCCGCCAAGCGCGTGTTCGGGCGCACCGACCTGCGGAAGTCCCACTTTGTCGACTGCCCGGAAGCGGCGCAGTGGAGGCGACGGTGAGCAGCCCGACCGTCCGGGCGCCGGCCGTCGACCCGTGGGTGCGCCGGCACCTCCACCGCTACGCCTGGCCGCACATCATCCGCCGGCGACGCACCCGACACCTGCGAGCCCGCCTGCTCGCCGACCTCCTCAGAAAGGCCAACCGATGACCACCCCGATCGACCCGGCCCGCGTACTCGCCGCCCTCTCCGCACTCGGCTGGCCCGACGACCGCGAAGAGGAGCAGCCTGGCCCCGAACCGGTCGGTCACTTCGAGCTGCGCCGGTACTGGACGGCGGCCGAGAACGTTGTCCGCGCCATCGACAACGCCGGCCAACTCAGCGCGCCGACGACCCCGCCGTACGTCCACCACCTGCTCGACGCCTTCCTGACGGGCCAGCCGTTGAACTTCCGCCGCGACTCGGTGCCGCTCGACGTGCAGCGTCGCCTGGACCACGCCGTGTCCGCCGGACAGTTGGGCACCGTGCCCGACCGCGCCGTGCACGTCCTGACCGTTGCCTCTGGTCGCGAGTGGGAGATCGACCATCCTGCCGACTGCGTCGTGCAGACCCCCACCGGCCCGGCCGTCATCTGCCTCGTGCACGACCTGGCCGTCGAGCAGCTCCCCGCCGCGGCCCTCCCGCCCGGCCAGTACCAGGTCGAGCCCAACGACATCGGCGACAAGCTGTGCATCTTCGACCGCGTCGCCGACCTGGTGCCGGCGGCCGGACGCGGGTGCCGCTGCGAGCCGGGGGAGGGCTGACGTGGACGACGCCCAGCTCCGCAGGGTGGCCGCCACCCGACCCGGGTACGCCACCTACCCCGAGACCGCGCCCGGGTCGCCCTCCTGGTGGGACCGCCCGACGCCCTGCGACCCACTGTCACCGACCACCCTCGGGCCGCCGCGACCAGTCTCGTTCGCCGCCGACCTGGTCGCCCGGCACGGTCAGCCGATGCGCGAGGAGCTCGACGCCGCCCGGACTCGGTACGAGACCGCGTTGCGCCGCCACCGTCGGCCGAGTGTGTGGCGGCGGCTCGCCCGCTGGCTGGGGGTGACCCAGTGACCCGCTACCGCGCTGGCGACCAGGTGACCGCGACCGTCGACGACACCACCGGGCAGACCGTCACCGCCGTGCTCACGATCGACCGCGTCCACCGCCTCGGCTGCGGTTGCGACCGGATCCTCGCCACCCGCCCCGGCCCCAATCCCAAGCCGCGCGACGTCACCCTGCTCACCGGCTGCACCTGGCACGACCGGCAGGTGGGCTGACCCATGCCCCAGGGCGCGCTGATCCACGACGGCCGAGGCGGCATCTGGCGCAAGTTCCGGCTCGACAACACCCGCGCGATCAACGCCGCCCCCTGGCTGGACGCCCTCGCCCAGCGCCACCCGGTCGGCACCTGCCGCCCCTGCGGTGGCCACCTCTGGCCCGGTCAGCCGTACACCGTCGGCGGCCGGCAGCTCTACCCCGCCACCTGTTCCGCCTGTAACCGCGAGGCCGTCGCCCCAGGCCCCGCACCCAAGCGCAAGAGGAAGTGACATGGCCCGTACCCGCATTCGCCGGATCCTGCCGAACCTGCTCGTCGAGGCCGACCCCACCGCCTGCCTCTGCCCGACCGGCCAGGGCATCCCCGTGGCGACGTTCGAGCGCGAACGGCTGGTGGAGGTCGAGCGCCGACACCTCATCGCCACCGGCTGCGGTCGCGGCTCGGAGCAGGTGCCCGTCGCCGCGTTCCTGGCCGGCATCCGGATCGGACGCAGCTGACCAGCCACTCCGCCGACCCCCGGACCCGCACGACGGCTCCGGGGGTCACGCGCACCACCAGCACGATCACGAGGGAGCCCAGGTGACCACCCCAACCGACGACCGCGAGCTACGCCCCGCCGGGCGATACGAGTGGGAACAGATCGTCCGCCGCGCCAGGCTGGACCCGGTCATCACCGGCAGCGGCCGTACCGGCAAGAACGGCCGCGCCACCCGGGGCGGCATGAGCGGCACCACCTTCACCGGCATCGCCCTGGCCTGGGCCAGCTACGGCAACGACAAGGGCCGCGAGATATGGCCTGGTGACGCCACCGTGGCGATCGACATGGAGACCACCATCGCCGCCGTCCGGCAGGTCAGGCAGGCCCTGGTACGGCTGGGCCTGATGCAGATGCTCCGCCGCCGCCACGGCAGCCGGGGCGACGAGTACCGGCTGACGATACCCACCGACCTCCTCGACCAGGTGGAGGTGCTCACCCCGGCGCAGCACAAGCTGGCGGCGAACCGGCTCCGGGAAGCAGCCCGGGGCAAGCCCCGTGGGTGCTCCGACGGACCACCCAGCGACCCCGATTCGGGTACTCCGGTGGACCACCCAGCCGACGACGCGGGTACTCCACCGGACCACCCAGAAACGGACACCGACCCGGCTGTGGGTACTCCACCGGACCACCCACACGACGCCGACACCGCCGGCCCTGGGTACTCCGGTGGACCCCCCGGAACCGCGTCTGGGTACTCCGGTGGCACGCGTCTGGGTACTCCGGTGGCACCGCATACCGACCACGACCGCACCACTACTGCGACCGGCCAATCTGACAGAGACCTTCGTACGGCCGTCACCCATCCGCGCGAGGGCGCGGCCGTCGACGAACCCGAAACCGATCCCGCCATCGAGGAGACGACCCCGCACCGGCCGGGCCGTCGCCGGGCCAATTGCCCCGACCACCCCGGGCTCGACGCCGGGACCCGGCCCGAGGATGGGCGACCGCGCTGCCCGCTCTGCCGCCGAGGAGCACCACCCAGCCCGCCGCCCGACCAGGACGCCACGGTCATCCAGTTCCGCCCACGCACCGCCTGAGGAGCCCCGTGCCCAGCTGCACCGTCTGCGACAAGCCCGTCGACGACCCCGCCGCGTACGCCTGCACCAGCTGCACCACCAACGCTCGGCGGCACCTCGACGACATCGCCGACACCACACCCGCCGCCCGCGACGTCGCTGGCGGTGCCACCCGACGCGGCACACCCACCCGCAGCAACGGCGACGCCCGGCTCCCCATCAACCTCGGTGCCAGCGCACGCCTCGACGCCGCCCAGACCGCCCTCACCACCTGGGCACGGCACGTCGCGGGCGAACGCGGCATCCAGCCACCCACCGGCCCCGACCCGCTCCACGCCGCCGCCCAGTGGCTAACCCGGCACCTCGACTGGCTCCGCCACCGCCAGGAGGTCCCCGAGGCGTACCGCGACATCGCTGCCGTGCGCCGCATCGTCACCGGCATCGTCGACCGGCCCGCCGGCCGGGTCCTCGTCGGAGCCTGCGACTGCGGCACCGTGCTCTACGCCAAGGCCACCGCCGCCACCATCGGATGCCGCACCTGCGAGCGGGCCTGGGACGTCGCCGAGAGCAGAGACATCCTCCGCCAGGCCCTCGACGACAAGCACATGACCGCGTCGCAGATCGCCGCCCTCGCCGTCGTCGCCGACCCCGACCTCGACCGCCAGCGCGTGCGCCGGCTCGTCAACGTCTGGGGCCACCGCCACGCCGTCGACGTGCGAGGTCACAGCGCAGACGGAGACCCGCTCTACCGACTCGGGGACGTCATGGATCGGGTGCTCGCAAGCCGCCCTGTCCAACCCGGGTGATCGTCTGTTATCGTCTCGTGCCAGCGGATGAGGTGTCGAAACAGCCCGGTGAGCGTGAGCTCCCGGGCTGTCGTCGTAGGGACCAAAGCGTTACTTCGCCCTGGTCAGCGTCTTCTCGACGTTCAGGAACGTGTACGGGTCCCGGATGCCCTCCTCGGTCGGAGGATCGGCAGTCACCGTCAGCAGACCCAACTCCTTCACCGGTAACTCGAAGGTCTGGGTGAAGATCACCTTCGACCCTGGCACGATTCGGGTCGGGTCGTCCGAGGACAAGCCCTTGCGCTCCTGCTCCTCGGGGTCGTCGTACGAGTACCCCGTCGGCCCGTCCACCTCCGTCCGGTTCTCGCCGTAGAACAGCGACATGTGGCTGCTCTCCGGAACCACCGGCAGTGGCCCCTCACCCTCGTTGCCGACCTCCAGGCGCAGCCGGACCAGCGCCATGCTGGCCGGCACGTCCACACCCCACGAGTTGGGCACCCGCTCCACCGCCGCCAGTCGGGCGGTGATCCCGTCCGGCCAGCGGGCCGTCGACCGGGCATCACCCTCCAGTACCGGCGCCGGGCCGGTCGGGTCGACGGCATCCCCCACCGGAGTCGGCAACGACGACGAGGCGGCCGGAGCGGCCCCAGGCGCGGCGTCCTCACCGGACCCGCACCCCACAACGGACAACGCCACCAGGACCAGCCCGGCAGCGATACGAGATCTACGCATCCGGCCAGGATCGCCACCCGGCGATGCCCGGTCCAGCCCGGGACGGAAAGCCGACAGTGGAGGCGAGATGGCCAAAGGCAGCACCAGCGCCCGCGGCTATGGCCATCACCACCAGAAGCTCCGCGACCGCTGGCGACCCAAGGTCGACGCCGGGCTCGTCGACTGCGCCCGACCCACCTGCGGCAAGCCCATCCTGCCCGGACAGGAATGGCAGCTCGGCCACGACGACAACGACCGCAGCCGCTACCACGGACCCGAACACCGGTACTGCAACGAGAGCGCCGGCGGACGCAAGGGGGCAGCCATCACCAACGCCCGCCACCAGACCACCAACCGCACCTCCCGCGACTGGTGACCCTCTACGTCGTCATCGGCCCACCCACCGGTGGGAAGAGCACCTGGGTACTCCAGCAGGCCGGCCCCCTCGACGTGGTCATCGACTACGACCGCCTGGCCGTCGCCCTCAGCGGCCGACGCGACGACGACCACCAGCACGGACCCGAAGTGAAGGCCACCACCAAGGCGGCCCGACTCGCCGCCATCGACGCCGCCACCGCCCACGCCGACCGGGTCGACGTCTACCTCATCCACTCCAACCCCGGCCGCGCCCGCCTCGCCCAGTACGCCCGGCAAGGCGCCCACATCATCACCATCGACCCCGGCCGCGACGTCGTCCTCGACCGAGTCAGACGCCAACGGCCAGCACGGATGTTCGCCGTCGTCGACGAGTGGTACCGCGACCGGGCCACCACCGGGACCGCCGCACCACCCGCACGAGCCAAGGCATCTCGCCCTTGGTAACCGTCACCGCCGGTCACCAGCCACGGCGGTCACGGAGCGTCAGAATCTCTGACCCCCTCCCCAGGGGGGACCCCCGCGCCGGTCTGGGGCCTCTCTCCCTGAGTGACCGCCGGCCGTTTTTGCCCCAGAGCCCGTGACCGAGCGTGAGGGGAGGCCGATCATGGCCGAGCGCCCCAGCCCGCCCGAGGGCCTGTCGGACGCCTCCCGGAAGCGCTGGGAGACCTTCTGGCGGTCACCGGCGGCGAAGAAGGTCGACCGCCTGTCCGACATGCCGCGCCTGGTCCGCTGGATCGAGCAGTCCGACGAGTACGACCAGGTCGCCGCCCTGTGCCGCCGTGAGCGGATCGTGAAGGGCTCGACGGGGCAGCCCCGGCTGAACCCGCTGATCGGGTACCTGGCGCAGCTCGACGGGCAGCTCGCCCGCACGGAGGCCGAGTTCGGGATGACCCCGCTGGCCCGCCAGCGGCTGCGAGAGGACCTGCGGCCGCCGCTGCCCGAGACCCCGACCGCCGACGGCGTCGACGAGCTCAACGCCCGGCGGAAGGCGAAGGCCTCCGGTGGCTGACCTGGTGACCCCGGCGCACCTGTGGCTGCCGGAGCGGACCGGGTCATACGGCGACGAGGCGATCGACCTGGCGGCGATGTACGGGCGGGTCCTGGACGACGAGCAGCGCCTGGCGGTTGACGCCATGCTGTCCTACGGGCCGCGCGGCCGGTGGGCGGCCTTCGAGTCGGCAGTGATCGAGGCCCGGCAGTGCGGGAAGACCGGCGGGATCATCCTGCCGGTCACCCTGTTCGACCTGTTCCTTCTGCCGCCGGACAAGATCGTCTGGACGGCGCACCTGTTCCGGACCGCCCGGGAGGCGTTCAACGACGTCGTCGGCATCATCGACGGCTGCGCCGACCTGTCCCGCCGCGTCAAGAAGATCAGCTACGGCAACGGCGAAGAGGGCATCTACCTGCACTCGGGGGCGTCGCTGGAGTTCCTGGCCCGCTCGAAGGGCGGCGGCCGGGGCATCGGCGGCAAGCGGGTCGTCATGGACGAGGCCCTGTACCTGGCCGGCGAGGCGATGGGCGCCCTGATCCCCACCCTGGCGGCCCGATCGGTGTCCGGAGACCCGCAGATCGTGTACGGGTCCAGCGCCGGGGTGCTCGGCTCCGACCACCTCCGGTCGGTCCGCGACCGCGGCCGCCGCGGCGGTGACCCGTCACTGGTGTACGTCGAGTGGTGCGCCCCGGGCAGCTGGGACGACCCGGGGTGCCAGGCCGGACCGGAGTGCGCGCACGGCCTGACCGCCGAGGGCTGCGCCCTGGACGACGAGGTCTTGTGGCGGGCGGCGAACCCGCCGCTCGGCCGTCGGATCTCGGTGGTGTACATCCGCCGGGAGCGGCGGGCGCTGCCGCCGGCGGAGTTCGGCCGGGAGCGGCTCGGCTGGTGGGACGACCCGGTCAGCGGGTCGGTGGTGCCGCTGCAGAAGTGGATCGACTGCCTCGACGCCACCTCGGCGCCCGCCGGCCGGCCGGTGTTCGGCATCGACGTCGCGCCCGGGTCGCGGTCGGCGGCGATCGTGGCCGCGATGTGGCGCGACGACGGACTGCCGCACCTGGAGGTCGTGGCGTACGGGCCGGGCTCCGACTGGGTACCGGCCCGGGCCGACGTGCTCCGCAAGCACCGGCCCCTGGACTGGGTGCTCGACCCGACCGGCCCGGCGGGCGCGCTGCTGCCCGGCCTGGCGGCGGTGGGCATCGAGCCCCGGCAGATGAGCAGCCGGGACCTGGGCCAGGCCTGCGAGGCCTTCGCGGCCGCCGTGACCAACGAGACGGTGCGGCACCTGGGCGACGAGCTGATGACCCGGGCCATCAAGGGCGCCGGGCGGCGGGAGATCGGGGACGGCCTGTGGGCCTGGTCCCGACGCAAGAGCGACGTGGACATCTGCCCGCTGGTCGGGGGCACCGAGGCCCTGTGGGCACTGTCGGTGGTGCCGCCAGCGACGCCCGCCCCGCCGGCCCCGGTGGTCGCGGACCGCGCTGACGGGTGGTCGGAGACGAACGAGCTGGCCGAGGCCGGCTTCTGACGGGAGGTGACCAGGTGACGGCACCATTGACCGAGATCGGGTACGCGACCTCCTCGCCCGGGACGATCTGGTGGCAGGCCGTCGAGGACGAACCCACCCTGGAGCTGCGGTGGCCGGACTCGGTGGCCGTCTACGACGCGATGCGGTCGCAGGACTCGCAGGTCACCTCCGTGCTGCGGGCGGTGACCCTGCCGGTGCGGCGCACGCCGTGGCGGATCGACCCGGCCGGGGCCCGGGACGAGGTGGTGCAGCTGGTCGCCGACGACCTCGGTCTGCCGATCCTCGGCCAGCCCGACGAGCCGGCCCGCCGCAACCGGGACCGCTTCTCTTGGCCCGACCATCTGCGCCTCGCCCTGCTCATGCTCCCGTTCGGCCACGCCTTCTTCGAGCAGGTGTACCGGATCGACCCGGTCACCGGCCGGGCCCGGCTCCGCAAGCTCGGCGAGCGGCTCCCCCGGACGATCGAGCGGATCGACGTCGCCGACGACGGGGGCCTGATCTCGATCACCCAGACGTCGTCGAAGGTCGGCAAGCTCCAGGGGCCGATCCCGGTGTCCCGGCTGGTCGCCTACGTCCACGAGCGGGAGGGCGGCAACTGGGTCGGCAGGAGCCTGCTCCGCCCGGCCTACAAGAACTGGCTGATCAAGGACCGGTTGCTCAGGGTTCAGGCCCAGACGATCGAGCGCAACGGGATGGGCATCCCCCTGTACGAAGGCGCCCCGGGTGAGGACGACTTGTCGAAGGGGCTGGAGACGGCCACCCGGTGGCGGTCCGGCCAGTCTGCGGGCGCAGCGATCCCCCACGAGGCGCGGATGCGGCTGGTGGGGGTGGAGGGGGCCCTCCCGAACGCCGACCCGGCGATCCGCTACCACGACGAGCAGATCGGCCGCGGCGTCCTGGCCCACTTCCTCAACCTCGGCACGCAGACGGGGAGCTGGGCGTTGGGCAGCACGTTCGCCGATTTCTTCACGCTCAGCCTGCAGACCTTGGCTCAGCAGGTCGCCGACGTGGCCAACCAGCACATCGTCGAGGACCTGGTCGACGTGAACTGGGGCGAGGACGAGCCGGCGCCGAAGCTCGTGCACGACGAGATCGGCAGCCGCCAGCAGGCCACCGCCCAGGCGATCAAGCTGCTGACCGACGCCGGGATCCTCCTGCCGGACCGGTCCCTCGAGGAAGCCGCCCGGCAGCAGTTCGGTCTGCCGCCGAAGGATCCGCTGCCGGCGCCGCCGGCCAACCAAGGGAGTAGCTGATGAAGGGACAGGCCGACCTGCTCGACCTGCTCCGCCCCGACCTCGCGCGCCGCCCCAGCGTGGTGCGGGCCTCCGCGCAGCGGGCCACGGCGTTGGCCGCCGGTGACAAGCCCCCGGCCTGGTACCAGATCGGACCGGTGCAGGCACTGGCCGACGGGGACGGCGGGGACGGCGACGGCGGCAGCACGGCGACCAGCGCGGACGTGTACGTCTTCGACACCATCGGCGGGTGGCTGGGCCTGACCGCCGACGACTTCGTCCGCGACGTCGCAGGCCTGGACGTCGACCAGATCGTGCTGCACCTCAACTCGCCCGGGGGAGACGCATTCGAGGGCGTCGCCATCGCCAACGTGCTCCGCGCGCACCGCGCCCGAATCGTGGTGCGGGTCGACGGGATGGCGGCCAGCGCGGCATCCGTCATCGCGATGGCCGGCGACGAGGTCGTCATGGGCATCGGCACCCAGATGATGGTTCACGACGCCTGGGGGGTGGGCATCGGCAACGCTGCCGAGCTGACGAAGTACGCCGAGCGACTGGCGTCGACGAGCAACGCCATCGCCTCGGCCTACGCCGCGAAGGCCGGCGGCACCACCGAGCAGTGGCGAGCCGTGATGCAGGCCGAGGCCTGGTACACCGCGGAGGAAGCCGTCACGGCCGGCCTCGCCGATCGGATCGCGGCCACCGATGAGACCGGCACCGCGTCGGGCGAGCAGATCACCCCCGGCGGCTCGTCGAGCTTCTGGGACCTGTGGGACTCCCTGCGCGACCCCGACCGCTTCGACCTCAGCGCGTTCCGGCACCCCGGCCGCGCCCACGCACCGGCTCCCGCGCTCGCGGCAGCCCGGACCACCCCGGCCGCCGATGCGGTCGGAACATCCACCGATCAGGAAGGGAGCACCGCCGTGGCGATCAGCGACGAGCAGCTCACCACCCTGCGGCAGCGGCTCAACGTCGCCGACGACGCGGACGGGGCCGCCATCCTGGCCGCCCTGGACTCGACGCTGGCGAGCCGCCCGCAGGCCACCCCCGGCACGGTCGTCCTCGACGAGGCCCAGCACACCCAGCTGCTCGCCGACGCCCGCGACGGCCGGGAGGCCCGCGCCCAGCAGCTCCGCGAGGAGCGGGAGCGCACCGTCCAGGCCGCCGTCAACGACGGCCGGATCCCGCCCGCCCGGCAGGACCACTGGATCGCCCAACTGGAGGCCGACCCGGGCGCGGCCGAGACCCTGGCCGGACTCAAGCCGGGTCTGGTGCCGGTCGCCGAGATCGGCTACGCGGGCGAGAAGCCGAAGGCCGACCCGGCCGGCGGCGACGACTACTGGTTCGCGGGCGTCGGCGCCCCGACCCGGAAAGGGGACTGACCCGTGGCCAACGAGTGCATCCCGTTCTACGAGCCCGGACGCCGGCTGACCGGTCACGCGACCGCCACCGTCACCGGCTGCCGGTTCGTCATGATCTCCGGCAACCGGCAGACCGACGGGTCGATCAGCGTCTCCCACGCCACCGCCGCCACCAAGGCGTTCGGGGTCGCGGCCTACGACGCGGCCATCGGCGAGAAGGTCGGCATCCTGCGGGGCGGCGGCTTCATCGTCCCCGTCACCGCCGCCGCGAACCTCTCCGCCAACCAGCGCGTCGAGGTCGGCACCAACGGCCAGGCCGCCGCCCTGGCGTCCGGCATCGCCGTGGGCACGGTCGTCACCGGTGCCACCAGCGGCAACCTCGCGCAGATCGCGCTGGACTGAGAAGGCAGGACCCGATGCCCACGCAGCAGACCGCGTACCCGCTGGCCCCTCCCACGGTCAGCGGCAACACGCTCACCGTCGACACCGCGCTCAAGCAGCCGACCCGGATCACCCGCCGGATCATGGACATCACGCTGCAGCGGTTCATCGTCGACCGGATCTTCGCCACCCCGGGCGGGGTGTCCGGCGGATCGGTCGTCTACGACCAGGCCACCACCAACGAGCTCTACACCGACAGGGAAATCGAGAGGGTCGGCCCCGGCGACGAGTTCCCCATCGTCGGCTCGCAGCGCACCACCCCCAAGGTGGCGCTGGTCGAGAAGTGGGGTGGGAAGTTCTTCCAGACCGACGAGAGCCGCGACCGCAACGACATCACCCTGTTCAACAACAACGTGACCCAGCTGGGGAACACGATCGTGCGCCGGGTCAACACCCGGGCGGTCGAGACCCTGGAGGCGGCCATCACCGCCCTCGGCGGGGCCGGGACGTTCGTGGGTCACAACTGGTCGTCGGTGGTCACCGGCGGCTCGTCGCAGACCAACAACAGCGGCTGGCCCGCCGCGGACTTCGCCCAGGCCCAGTACCTGGCCGACACCGACGAGCTCGGCGTGGTCTACGACATGTGGCTGGTCAACCCGAAGCAGAAGATGGACCTGCTGACGGTGTACGGCAGCAGCCTCCCGGAGGTCCTGGCGGCCGCCGGCATCGACGAGCTGTTTGCGTCGAACCGGGTCGCCAACGGGACCGCGTACGCGCTGGCGCGGCAGCAGGTCGGCGAGCTGCGGGTCGAGAAGGCCCTCGGCACGGAGACGTGGCGGGAGCAGGGCACCCAGCGGACCTGGGTCCAGTCCGACGTGCGGCCGGTCATGTACGTGACCAACCCGTACTCGATCAAGAAGGTGACGGGACTCAATGGCTGAGAAGGTCATCAAGCACGCCAGCTTCTGGTACGTCACCGCCGAGGGGGTCCACCAGACCGCCCTGCGGGGGGACACCGTCGACATCGAGCGGCCCGAGGACCAGGCGCGCGGCGAACGGCACGGGGCGTTCGCCACGAAGGAGGACCTGGCGGCGGGCACGCCCCTGGCGGCGTACATCGCGTCCCGGGAGGCGGCGGCCGGGCCCGTACCGGCCGCCGGCGACCCGGCCGACCCCGAGCCCGATCCGGACCCTGCGGCGGGCGAGGAGGGCGCGATCGGCTCCGACCGGCCGGCCCTGTCCGCCTCGAAGGGGGACTGGGTGGCGTACCACGTCGCCCAGCGGCCGGACGACGTCGACGAGGACACCGCCCAGGCCGAGGCCGAGGGGTGGACCAAGGCGCAGCTGGCCGAGCGCGCCGGCCGGCAGTACGGGGCCGACGGCGACCCGCCGTCGAGCTGACCGGTGCCTGACCTGTTCGACCTGGGGGACCTGCCGCTCTGGCTGCAGGTCCCCCAGGTCAAGGAAGAGTCGGCGACGCTGTACCGGCGGGCGGTCGACGGCTGGCTCCGGACGGCCACCGGGCTGGCCGAGTGGCCCGACCCGGTGCCGGACGACCTGTGGGGCTGGGCGATCGAGCTGGCCGGCATGGTCGTCGAGAACCCGACGATGGCCAGCGCGGAGACCGTCGGGGGCGTCCAGACGCAGTTCGGCAACCGGGCCCGCCGGGCCGAGATCCTCGCCGAGGCCCGCCGCACCTACAACGCGGCCGGCAAGCCGATGCACTCGTTCCCCGCGCCGGACTGGACCTGGGGGCGGATGTGAGGCTCCGCGACGAGGTGACCCGGGTGCGAGCTCCGCTCGTCGACGCCGCGTACGGCAACCGCCGGCGGGACTGGGCCGTCGCCGAGCGGGTTGCGTACCCGGCGGAGATCCGGCCGGTGTCCAGCACCGAGGACGTGGTCAACCAGCAGGAGACCACCACGAGGTTCCGGCTCACCCAGCATCCGGAGCCGGACCTGCTGTCCACCGACCGGGTCGAGTGGAACGGCTCCACCTTCGAGGTCGACGGGGACGTCGAGCCGTGGACGCGGCGGGGGCAGCTGCACCACCTGGAGGCGGTGCTGCTGCGGGTCACCCTGGAGGAGGGCTGAGCGGTGCCGATGCCCGACGTCGACCAGGCCCTCGTCGACTACCTCCGGACCCACCCGACGCTCACCGCGCTGCACGCCGGCCGGGTCGCTACCCGGCTCGCGGCGGGGAGCACCCCCGCCGTCCGGATCACCAGCCTCGGTGGTGGCCAGCCGTGGCCGTGGGAGGGCCTGCCGGAGTACCAGGTCGAGTGGTGGGGCGGCGACGAATCGGAGGCGAAGGCGCTGGCCCGGGCCGGCGAAGCGGCGCTCTGGGGGCTCCCTGCGGCCGTCTCCTGGGTCACCGGCGTCGCAGTGCAGCTCTCCATGCTCTGGTCGCCCGACGACACGTCGGGGCGGCCGCGAGTCATCAGCCAAGTGCAGTACCGAGTTTCGGAGGAATCGTGAGCGACCGCGTGGTCACCACCGACATCCCCCTCGGCGACCCGGGCCGCGGCGTGTTCGCGTTCCGGGTCGGCGACCGGGTGCCGGAGCAGCAGGTCAAAGAGAACGGGTGGGAGGCGTACGTCGCCTCCCCGAAGTCGGCGGCGGGCCAGCAGGCCGCCGCCGAGGCCGCCGGCACCGCGCCGGCGAAGAGCGGCGGGAGGGGCTGACCGATGGCTGCACCGACGATCGCACCGGGCCAGATCAAGACGGGCCCCGGAGTCATCTACTACATGTACGGGTTGACCACCATGCCGACGCCGACCGCCGCCGGCAACAAGGTGGTCTTCGACTGGTCGACCGACCTGTGGCTGCAGGTGGGCGCCACCGACGAGGGCCTGACCTACACCGAGTCGACCGATACCTCCGACATCACGGTCGCCGAGTCGCTGTACCCGGTGGGGACGGTGACCACCGGCAAGGCCGGCCGGGTGGCGTTCTCCATGTCGCACATCAGCGACGTGAACTGGAAACTGGCGATGAACGGGGGCACGATCGCGGTCACCGGCACCGGCGCGACCAAGCTCAGCGCGTACGTGCCACCGCTGGTCGGCCAAGAGGTGCGGGTCGCCCTGGGCTTCCACAGCATGCAGGAAGACGAGCTGATCATCTGGCCTCAGGCCTTCAACGTCGGCAGCGTCGAGACGGCCCGGTCGGCATTCGACAACAAGCACCAGCTACCGACCGAGTTCGCCATCGAGCTGCCCGACCCGGCGATCCTGACCACCCCGTACAAGCGGTGGACGGCCGGGGCCCTGGCCCAGGCGGCGGGGTCCTGACGTGGCGAGTCTGGGCACGTTCGGTGCCGCCCGCCGCGAGGTCGAGGAGGTCGCCGGCACCGCCGAACCGACCACCTTCGACTTCTGCGGCGAGACGTTCACCGTGCAGGGCCGCATCCCCGCGATGCTGATGCTGCAGATCGGGGCCGCCTCCACCGGCCGGGTCGAGGAGACCGAAGGTCTCGTGGCCCTGTGGGAGGCGATGCGGGTATCGCTGACCATCCCCGAGCGGCAGCAAGCCGACGGGGAGACCGTCCCGGCCGACCCGGCAGCCTTCCAGCGGCTCTACCGCCTCGCCGTGGCGCAGGCCGTCGACCTCGACGAGCTGATGCGGCTGGCCATGGCGCTGTTCGAGGCGCAAGCCGGCCGCCCTACCGAGCGGCAGCCCGACTCGCCGGATGGGCTGCCGAGCACTTCGACGAGTTCGAGTGCCTCGTCCTCGGTACACCCGGCCTTGCAGGGCATGACCCCGGTCGCCGCGGTCTTGGGTGGCTGACCACCGTCTCGCCGCGGCTCCTGCTGTCCCTGGTGTACGTGCACCTGCGGGGACGGCAGGAGCACGGCGAACGGTGCACCGACCGGGCGTGTGAGACCGGGTGCGGGTACCGGCGGCTGGAGGACTGGCTGGCCGGTCCGCTGACGGCGGCGGACGTCCGGGCCGAGGAGCGGTACCGGCAGCGCCGTGAGGCCCTGTGGCGGGGCGAGATACCTACATAGGGGGTGCGTGGTGGAGGTCGACAAGAAGCCGATCCGACCCCAGGTCCTGGCCGCCCTGTCGCAGGTGCCGGAGGTGGCCCGGCAGGTCCGGACGGTGGCCAACGCGATCCGCCGGGACGCCCGCGCCCTGGCCCCGAAGGACACCAAGAACCTCAGCCGCAACCTTCAGGTGGAACGGGTGTACGACTCGGCGACGGGCTCGGTGCACTTCATCGTGGGCTGGGGCCCGGCCGGCTGGTACGGCTGGATGGTCGAGTCGGGATCCGAGGACCACTCGCCCCAGCCCCACTTGGTGCCTGCCGCGATCAAGAACGGTGCGGTCGCCGGGGGTGAGCAGTGACGGTCCTGCGGACGGCCTGGGTGGCCGTCATGCCGAAGACGGACGCGTTCGGTCCGGAGCTGACCAAGCGGATCCAGCGCATCGACGCGAAGGCGGCCGCCGGCCGGCTCGGTGCCCGGATCGGCGCGACGATCCGCGAGCAGATGAGCACCGGCCTGGCGGCCGCCGGCCTTGGTGCCGGGATCGGCGCCGCCGTGGGTGCGGGCATCGCCAGCACCCTGAACATCGGGGCGGCCAACGACAAACTGCGGGCACAGCTGGACCTGACCGCGCAGGAGTCGGCCCGGCTGGGCAAGGTTGCCGGGGAGCTGTACTCCAGCAACTACGGGGACTCGATGGCCACCGTCAACGAGGCGATCAGCTCGGTGATCCGCAACGTACCGGAGCTGCGCAACGCCTCTGCCCCGGTGTTGAAGGAGATCAGCGCCGGGGCGCTCGACATCGCCCGCGTCTTCGACCAGGACGTGGGCGGGGTGACCAGCGCGGTCAGCTCGATGCTGAAGTCCGGGCTGGCCCCGAGTGCCGAAGCGGCGCTAGACATCCTG
The DNA here is from genome assembly GCF_040300925.1 of Micromonospora sp. NPDC000207. Taxonomy (NCBI): domain Bacteria; kingdom Bacillati; phylum Actinomycetota; class Actinomycetes; order Micromonosporales; family Micromonosporaceae; genus Micromonospora; species Micromonospora sp. NPDC000207. Next base: position 34,244 of record NZ_JBEPEQ010000001.1, on the reverse strand, counting down.
ACGAAGGGTTTTCAGTCCGGGGCCGACAAGGGCCAAGACTTGTTGGACACCTTCACCGAGTACTCGGTGCAGTTCGACAAGCTGGGACTGGACGGGCCCCGCGCCCTGGGCGTCATCAACCAACTGCTCGCCGGCGGTGCCCGCAACGGCGACCTCGCCGCCGACGCGATCAAGGAGTTCTCACTCCGGGCGATCGACGGCAGCAAGACCTCCGCCGAGGGCTACAAGCTGCTGGGGCTCAACGCCGAGCAGATGACCAAGACGATCGCCGCCGGCGGCCCGGCCGCCCGGACGGCGTTCGGCGAGGTCGTGTCGAAGCTCAACGCGATGAAGGACCCGGTCGACCGCAACACCGCCGGCGTCGCCCTGTTCGGTACCAAGTTCGAGGACTTGGGCGCCAGCTTCCGCAAGCTGGACGTCGACGCGTTGACCGACGGCCTGGGCAAGGTCGACGGGGCCACCAAGGGGCTCGCCGATCAGTCCGACCAGGCCCGGATCAACGGCTTCATCCGCACTCTCCAGCAGGGCTTCGTCGGCGTCATCGGCGGCGAGGTCCTGCCGGCGGTGCAGAAGTTCGCCGCCGAGAACAAGGACCAGCTGACCGCCGGCCTCGAAGCCGCGAAGCAGGCCGGCCAGGACATCCTGCCCGCCCTGAAGGACTTCGGTGGGTTCCTGGTCAACGACGTGGTGCCCGCCCTGGCCTCCACCGGCAAGGCGGTCGGCGACGTCGTCGGCTGGTTCCGCGAGCACGACACCGTGACCAAGGCGCTGGTCGGCACCCTGGCCGGTGCGGTGATCGCGGTGAAGGCCTACCAGGCCTGGGTGGTCATCTCCGGGGCGGCCACGGCCGCCTGGTCGGTGGCGACCCGGGCGGCGGCGCTCGTGCAGGCCGGCTACAACGCCGTCTTGGCGCTCGGCAACAGCACGTTGGCGGTGTGGCTCGGGGTCAAGGCGCTGGAGTTCGGGGCCTGGGTACGGACCACGGCCGCCACCGTGGCGGCCACCACTGCCCAGGTCGCCTCCCGGGTGGCGATGATCGCGGCCCGCGGGGCGACCCTGGCCTGGGTCGGCGTGCAGTGGGCCCTCAACGCGGCGCTCATGGCGAACCCGCTGGGCCTGGTCGTCGCGGCCGTCGCCGCCCTGATCGCCGTGGTGGTCCTGGCCTACCAGAAGAACGAGACCTTCCGGGGCGTCGTGCAGGCGGTCTGGGCAGGGATCAAGGCGGCCGTGTCGGCGACGGTGTCCTGGTTCACCGGCACGGCCTGGCCGTGGATCAAGAAGTTCATCGACCTGATCGTGGCCGGCTTCCGGATCTACCTGTCGGTGGCGAAACAGGTCTGGTCGGCGGTCTTCTCGGCCGTGGCCCTGTACTGGGGTTTCATGCGCGATCGGGTCTTCACGCCGCTGAAGAACTTCGTGACCAAGACGATCCCCGAGGCCTTCCGCTCCGGCACCATGGCGGTCGGGAAGGCCTGGTCGAAGCTGGAAGGGCTGGCGAAGAAACCGGTCAAGTTCGTCGTCGAGACCGTGATCAACCAGGGGGTCATCGGGACCTTCAACAAGGTCAGCGGCTTCTTCGGCGGGCCGAAGGTCAAGCCGGTCGCCCTGCCCAGCGGCATGGGCGACGGGCACGGCCACGGTCCGGCCGGGCCGGGCACCGGCGACGGCCTCGGCGGGATGCTCGGTTTCCTGCGGGGGCCCGCCAAGTGGGTCAAGGACCGGGTCGGGTCAAAGATCAAAGGCCTGACCGACAAGTTCGGCAGCAACCCGCTGACCAAGACGCTCGGCGGGATGGGCAACAAGCTGGTCGGCAGCCTGGTCGAGAAGGCCAAGTCGCTGATCGGCTCGTCGGAGTACGGCGGCGGCGGGTCGGTCGGCGCCGGCGGTCTCCGCTCGGGGATCGCCGGGGTGCTCGGTGCCCTGCGGTCGGCGTTCGGGTCGGTGCCGCTGGTCTCCGGCCTCCGGGTCGGGTCGCGGACCCTGACCGGCAACCGCAGCTACCACGCCGACGGCCGGGCCATCGACATCGCCCCGGTGCATGCCTGGGCCCAGTTCATCCGGGCCGCCTTCGGTCCTCGGCTGCGGGAGTTGATCACCCCGTGGCAGTCGCTGAACCTGAGAAACGGCAGGCCGCACACCTACAGCGGTGCCGTCTGGCGTCAGCACAACTTCGCCGGTGGCAACGCCCACATCCACGCCGCCATGGCGAAGGGCGGCGTCATCACCGAGCCGATCTTCGGCATCGGGCAGTCCGGCCGCACGTACAGCTTCGGCGAGGGCGGCCGGCACGAGTCGGTGGTGCCGCACACCTCGCCGCGTGGGTCGGTCGTCGAGGAGATCCGCCAGCTCCGCAGCGAACTGGCCCGGGGCGCCGGCGGGCCCCTGATCGGTTCGCTGACCCTGGCCCCGACCTCGGAGCGGGTCCGGGACCAGGTCGACGAGGTGACGTGGGCGCTGCGGCGGATCGGGCGCGGGGGTGTGTATGCAGGACCATGAGTGGTCCCTGGTCTACCCGGGGACCGCGCTGACCTGGGGCCCCCGGCACCGGCCGGTGATCAACCGGACCAAGCCGGAGATCACCGGCCCGGAGCTTCGGGTCGACGACGCGGACCTTCCCCGCGGTGACGGCCGCATGTTCGGGCAGGACTTCCGCTCCGGCGCGGCGATCGTGTTCAACCTCGGCATGATCGCCGCCTCCGAGCAGGCGGTCCGGGACCTGGCCGCCGAGGTGACGGCGGCGTGGCGGGGCGACCGGGTCCGGTCGGTCCCGGGTGCGGTGGCCGAGCTGCGGGCCCGGTACGCCGGCCGGGAGCGCACCACCTACGGCCGGCCCCGGCGCTGCGACCTGGACTACCGGTTCGCCGAACAGGGCGTCATCACCGGCATCGCCGAGTTCGCCATGGTCGCCGACTGCTGGTACGGGCCGACCGAGTCCACCTCGGTGGGCATCGCCCCCGGGGTGGGTGGCGGCCTGGTGGCCCCGCTGTCGGCGCCGTTGCTGACCACCCAGGACTCCGACCGGTCGGCGGCGGTGACCGTCACCGGGCTGCTGCCGGCCCGGCCGGTGCTCACCGTCCTGGGCCCCATCGTCAACCCGACCGTGGAGCTGGTGGGTCTGTGGTCGATCGGGCTGCAGACCACCCTCGCCTACGACCAGGCGGTCACCGTCGACACCCGGCCGTGGGCGCGGTCGGTGCTGCGGTCCGGCGGCGGGTCGGCGGCCGGGGCCCTGACCCGGCAGTCCCCCCGCCTGGCCGACGCCACGATCCCGGCCGGCGTGCACGAGCTGGTGCTGCGTGGCACCGACGGCACCGGCACCGCCCGGGCCGAGCTGTCGTGGCAGCCCACCTACCCGAGTCTGTGAGGAGCGATCGTGGCTGTTGATCCTGTGCCGTGGTTCGTGGGCGGCGGGGCGATCCACTCGCCGGAGGTCGCCCGGCTGCTCGCCTTCACCGCGTTCCGCGGCAACGAGGGCATCGTCGGCCCGATCGACCTGCGGGTGCGCGCCCTGTCGGTGCCGGGCACGTCGGTGCGGGTCGGCCCGGGTGCAGCGGCGATCCTCAACCGGGCCGCCGGCGGGGCGTACCAGTCGTACGCGGGCCGGATCACCTCCGACGAGCAGGTGGCTGTCGCGGCCACCGGCTCCGGGTCGGGCCGCTCCGACCTGGTCGTGCTGCGGGTGGAAGACCCGTACATGCTGGGCGAGCCCTGGCAGGATCCGGAGGATCCGGCTGTGGGCCCGTACGTGTTCCCCCGGCTCATCAGCGGCGTCCCGAACACCACCCGCACGGTCACCCAGCTCGGCCTCGGCTACTCCGCGATCCCCCTGGCGAGAATCGACCTCCCGCCGTCGACGGGCACGATCACCGACGGCATGATCGTCGACCTGCGCCGGGTGGCCAACCCCCGCCGGGAGCGGGTGGTCGTCACCGGCAACCCCACCGTCGTCTACAACCTCACCGCCACCGCGTGGGTGAGCGCCCCCTGGACCAACGTCCAGCCCGCCGTGGACGTGCCAGCGTGGGCGGTCCGGGCGATCGTTCGCACCAGCATCAACGGGGTGTCCATGACGACCGGGAACGCCTGGGGCGGGCTCCGTGCCCGGGTCGGTTCGGTCACCACCCAGGGCACCAGCTGGGACGAGCAGATCGAGACGACCAAGGACCGCGGCTTCTGGCGAGACAGCGACACGATCGCGATCCCGGCCGCGATGAGGGGCACCACCCAGACGGTCAGCCTGGAGGCCTACAAGAACTCGGGCTCCACCTCGACCGTGTCCGCCGACACCGCGACGTCCCTCGACTTCGACATCGAATGGGTCGAGGCGGCCGCGTCGTGACCTGGCGGTACATCGCCCAGCGGGCGACCACCCGCGAATGGCTCGACTGGGACCTGGACCTGCGCCGCGACGAGCTGACCCGGGCCCTGTCCGGCCCGGGCTCGCTGCGGGGCACCCTCAGCCCCGACGTCGGCCGGCTCCGGGCCCCCGACGGCCGGCTGCTCCTGGAGCCGTGGGGGACCCTGCTCTACGCCGAGGCCGACGGTCAGATCCGCTGGGGCGGCATCGTGGTCAGCTCCCAGACGGCCGGGGCCACCTGGTCGATCGAGGCGGCCGGGATGACCACCTACCCGCACGGCCTTCCCTACCTCGATGAGTGGTCCCGGGTGCAGGTCGACCCGGCCAACGCCATCCGGGAAATCTGGCGGCACGTCCAGGACCAGCCGGACGGTGACCTGGGCATGATCGTGGATCCGACCACCACCCCGGTGCGGCTCGGCACCCCTGGGGTCCCCTCCTACCAGGAGGTGCAGCTCGACGGGGCCTGGGTACGCCGAGACTCGGTGCCAGCCAGCCGGATCGTCCCGTCGGCGCAGGCCAAGCTCGCCGCCGGCATGGACAACAACGACACGACCCTGACCCTGCAGGCGATCGACAAGTTCGACCAGCTGTCGCCGCCGTACCTGGTGACCATCGGCTCGGAGACGGTCCGGGTGAACGGGCGGAGCGGGCGGAAGCTGACCGGCCTGCAGCGCGGGATCGGCTCGTCCACGGCCGCTGGCCACGGCAAGGGCGTGTACGTGAAGCACGCCGGGACGCCGGTCCGGACGGTCGACGCGGTGCCCGCCGAGCCGTACCTGCTCGCCTGGTGGGAGGCGCAGGACTGCGGCGGCGAGATCGACACCATCGCCCGCGAAACCCCGCTCGACTACGCCGAAGAGCACGCCTGGGCGGGCGACCAGGTCGAGCACCGGCTCCGCCTCGGCTACCCCCGCCTGGGTCGCCGCCGCACCGACCTGGCCTTCGAGCAGGGCGTCAATGTCGTCAGCCTGGTCGGCGTCGACCGCGACGGCGCCGAGTACGCCAACGAGGTCATCGGGCTGGGCTCCGGCGAGGGCCGCAAGGCGCTGATCCGCCGGCACCCCACCCGCGACGGCCGGCTCCGCCGCGCCGCCGTCTACACCGACAAGAGCATCCGGCACGCGCCCCGCCTCGACTCGATCTGCCGGGCCGAGCTGGGCGCCCGCCAGCACATCGACGCGATCACCTCCGTGGAGGTGGTCGACCACCCGCACGCCCGCATCGGCTCGTGGCAGATGGGCGACGACGTCCTGATCCGCGCCCACACCCCGTGGGCTGGCGAGGTGTCCCTGTGGCACCGGATCGTCGGCGACTCCCTGCTCAGCGACACCCGAGCCAGCCTGACGTTGCGTCGCAGCGACAGCTTCAACTACGGCACCTACGGAGACGCATGAACAGCATCCAGGCCCTGGCCGGGCAGCTCGCCGACCTGCACCGCCGGCTCACCGCCGTCGAGCGGGGCAGCCAGATGCCCCGCACCTCCATCGAGGGCGGCACCCTCGTCGTCAACGACGAGACCGGCCAGCCGGTCCTCATGGTCGGGCTGCAGCCGGCGGGCGGGTACGCGGTCGCCGGCGCCAACGGCGGCCAGGTGATCGCCGACGCGGTCACCCCCGAGACGCTCGACCAGCTCCGCGAGGACCTGGAGCTGGCCGAGGAGGCGGTCACGGAGGCGATGATCGCCGTCGGAGCCATCACCACCACCAAGCTCGCCGACGACTCGGTCACCACCCCGAAGTTGGTGGCGGGCGCGGTCCAGGCCGGGACGATCGCCGCCGGGGCCGTGCAGACCACCCACCTCACCGCCCAGGCCGTCTCGGCGGACAAGCTGGCCGCCAACGCGGTGACCACGGACAAGCTGGCCGCCAACGCCGTCACGGCCGGCAAGCTGGACGTCGACGCGCTCACAGCCAAGAACTACTACTCCGGCCCGTCCAGCGACCACCGCATCGTGATGGGGCCGAACTACTACAACGGCGAGTGGCCCGGGATTCGGTGGGACACCGACGCTGACGACTGGACCGAACCGCAGATCATCGGCGGCAAGTCCGGCACCGACGGGCGGTTCCTCAGGGTGGCCGGCCCGTCCGGCCCGGGCCGCGTGGACCTGCTGCTATCCGAGCAGGGCGGCCCCGGCTACCGGGTACAGGTCACCGTCTCCGACAACACCTCCGGCCAGCACCAGCGGGTCGACGTCCTCGCCAAGGGCATCCACCTCCACAACACGCACGCCAACGACGCCACCACGGCGGCCGGCAACGTGCCGATGTTGATGATCGGCGACCGCACCAGTCGGCATCTGCGGATCGACGGCCGGCGCGTCATCGCCATGGCCGGCAACAACATCGAGGGCGAACTGGAGGTCAACCGCCTCGTCGTCGCCGGCTCGCCGGTCGTCACCGAGGACGCGTTCGGCAGCTGGGATTCGTGGGTGCCGACGTTCTCCGGCCTCGGCCTCGGCGCGGTGTCCACGTCCGGTCGGTGGGCGCGGATCGCCCGCAAGACGGTGTCGTTCACCGTCAACTGGACGGTGACCACGACCGGCACCGGGTCCAGCAACGTCACCTGGACCCTGCCGACCGCACCCAGCCGTGCCCGCCGGTGGACGTTCGTGGGCGGGCACGAGGCCGGCATCGTCCGACCCGGCCTCTACGCCACCACGTTCACCGGCGGCACCGGGGCGGTGGTGGACCGGATGCGGTTCAGCGGCACCTCGAACGTCATCGGAAACATGATGGAGTCCGCCCAGATTTACCAGTTCAGCGGCATCTACGAGGAGGCATGAGCAGCATGGTGCAGCAGCAGTTCGCAGTGCCCCTGGTCGCGCTGGTGCAGTACGACGGCACCAACGCCGCCGAGATCGCCGACTGGGTCGGCATCCAGCTGGGTGAGGTCGACGACCTGGTCATGCGGTTGGTGATCGCCCACGACGAGACGCTGATGATCCCGGTCGGCTACTGGGTGATGTCGTCGCTACCCGCGTCGGAACGCCGCGTGTTCGGCGGGGTCATCTCCGACTGGGAGCTGCGGCAGCGGTACAGCATGTGGACCGCCCCGGTGGTTGCGCCGCCGGGCGAGCCGGAGCCGGACCCCGGCATGATCGAGGACCAGCCGGAGCCGACCCCCGACGAGCCGGGGGAGCCCGACGAGGACGGCGGCACCGGTGACGAGCCGCCGGCCGACCCGGAGCCCGAAGGCGGACCGGAGTGACCCGCGCGCCGGAGAACCTGCTGGCGGTCCGCCGCCTGCTGATCGACCGCCTCGACGCCGACCCGGCGCGGGCCCGGGATGCCGACCTGGAGCCCAACGAGGTCGGCATCGTCGGCGACGCCGCTCACCGGGGCGGCTACCACTGTGGCTCGAACCGGGTGGGCACCAACGACTACTCGGTGGTGGAGTCGCCCCGGGACCGGACCGGGTTGACCTTGGACGCGTCCGCCCTGGACGTCGGGTGGTTCTCGGTGCGGTCGGGTGGGGCGACTCACGACCTGCGGTCGTTCTCCGTCTGGTGCGTGGCGCAGTGCGTCGCGGGGACGGCCGACAGTCGGGACATTCGGGAGATCATCTACTCGCCGGACGGCAAGCGGGTCCTCCGCTGGGACCGCCTCGGGCGCCGCACCTCCGGGGACAACTCCCACCTGTGGCACACCCACTTCAGTTTCTTCCGTGACTCCACGAAGGCGGGCCGGGACCAGCGTCCCCTGTTCCGCCGCTACCTGACCAGCATCGGTCTCATCAAGGAGGTCCACGTCATGGACAAGGCTCAGGAGGCCAAGCTCGACCGCGCCCTCAAGCTGCTGGAGGACGTGCCCAAGCAGCTGGCGGACATGCCCAAGCGGGTCATCGAGGGTGATTTCGTTCCGGCGGCCCGCCCGCCGTACGCGAACGCCGACTACGACCGCAACCCCGAGTGGAGGTTGGGGTACGGCATCCAAACCAGCGTGGAGGGCGCTCGGGCGACGCTCGCCGAGGTGACCGCGCTGCGGGCCGAGCTGGCGCAGGCATCCGGCCGGACCGCTGAGCAGGTCATCTCTGGTGTGCTGGCCGGGCTGACCCCGGAGGCGATCGCTGCGGCGATTCCGACCGACATCGCAGGGCGGGTCGTCGACGAGCTGTCCCGCCGCATCCAGGCGTAGGCCGGTGCTCGATGCGGCCGTCGCTGACCTGGCAGCCAAAGCAGGCCCCGTCGGGCTCCTCAGCCTCGTCATCGTGCTGATCCTCCTGGGACGGCTCCTCCCGCGCAGCGCGCACGAGGACCGCGTCGGCGACCTGAAGGAGCGGATCACGTTCCTCCAGGACACCCTCGCGACTCGCGACGAGGAACTGAGGGTAAGAGGAGAGCAGGTCAGCAAACTGCTCGGCCAGGGCGACATGTCGGTGCAGGTGCTGCAATCCCTGGCCAGGGAGGCGGGCAGCGATGACGCGGTGGTGGAGTAGACGACGGCAGGGCCCGTCGCCGGAGACCATCGCTGCGCGCCGACGCCTGGAGCAGGCCCGTGCCGACCTGGCGGCCGCCGAGGCGGACAACGACGCAGTCGACCAGGTCGTCGAACGCGTCGACGAGCTGCGCCGCCGCAACCACTTCGGCCCGACCATCAGCAAGGCGTTACGGGGGTCGAGATGATCAGAGACGCTGGCACGATGCTTGCCGCCATCGGCGCGGTGGCGTGTCTGTACTTCGTCGTCGCCTATCAGGTGTCGACGTCGGGGGACTGGCGGCACTCGCCGGTCGGGCGGCACCTGATGCAGTTCACCGGCTGCCTCGGTCTGCTGATGGGGCTGATCGTGGCGGCCCGCCTGTGGCCGGAGTACCCGGGCCGGGACCAGGTGACGCTGCTCGTCTTCGCGTGGTTGGTCGTCCAGGTGATCTGGCGGTCGGTGCTTCTGCACCGCGCCCAGCACGACCAGGAGCCGGTCCGCCGGTAGTCCGCTACTCGCCATCCGGTCCGCACCGGTGCCGGGCCTGGGTGGTCCGGCCGCATCCGGGCCGGCGGCACCTCCACTGCCTACCCATGACCCGGCACTCGGACTTCGTGCAGGCACCCCACCCGGGGCTGGTTTCCGGCTGCCCCCGCTCGTCACGGTGCCCGGCTGGACACGCCTCGGGCACCTCAGCGATGCCGCCACCAGGCATTTTCCTGTACCGCACCATCCGACCGTACCCAGGAGGTACGCAGCATGACCCTGACCTCACCACCCACCCAGACTCGGCACCCCTGGCGGGCCACGGTCCGGACCTTGTTCGCCGGCACCGTAGGCGCCGTCTCGCTGATTCCCACCGTCGCGGTCACTGCCGGGATCGATACGGTGCCCGCCGTCGCCCAGGCCGTCGTCGTCGCTGGCGCGATCACCCGGGTCCTCGCGCTGCCGGGCGTTGACGCCTGGCTGCGGCAGTTCGTGCCGTGGCTGGCGGCCGCGCCAGCCGCCGAGGCGCCCCGGTAGCTTGCGTTCTTCCTGCTAGCTCCGGCGAAATCGCCCCTGTTCGCCCTGCTGTTGAGCAGGGCGAACAGGGGCGATTTCGCGCATCCAAAGAAGCGAAGTTCAGCATCACCTGAGAAGATCCTGTCGTACCCTGGCACGCTGTGGCACCCTGGCAACATGACGACGGCGCTGCGAGTAACTCTGCCTGGCCCTGATGGGTCAGCGGACGCGCGGCGCTCCATTGGGGTCCTAGAGCGCTTTCTCACCCTGCTTGGTCGTCTTGAAGACACAGTTCTTGACAAAGAGTCGTCGACTGACCACACGGCCTGGGGAATCACTGATGTGCGAATCGGAAGTCTCGTCACCACGCTGACCCCCAATCGGCTCTCTGAAGGTGCCACCTCAGTCACCATGAAGCAGGTCGCAGGCAACGTCGTCGCTGGCCTCGCTCAGGCCGAGGAACAGGAAGGTCTGCCCCCGGGCTGGAACGTCAAGGCTGCCCAGGCCGCCGTTGACCTGGCGAAACCGCTCGGACTGTTGGCTGCTGACGGCATGGTGGTGGAACTCTTTCACGACGGTGCGCTCACCCAACGAATCAATGTGACCCGTCAGGTCGCCGAGAACCTCTCCGCAGCACTCAAGGTGCGACGCCAGTCGATCGGCTCTGTTATCGGTACGCTTGACTCCATCTACTTGCACGGTCAACGTCGCGCTGGTCTGTGGCAGGAGCGCACCAACCGTCGCCTTGAGGTCACGTTCACAACGGCGCAGACGGATCAAGTGCGAGCCGCGCTCGGGCACAGAGTGGAAGTGGCGGGCCGGGTTATCCGCGCTATTGATGACTCACTGGTCAGCGTTAAGATGCGAACCCTGGAAGTCCTCGGGCATGGGGCGGTCTCGGACCTGATCGGCTTGGATCTCGACTTCACGGAAGGCGTAGACCCGGTGGACTACGTGAGGGAGATCCGTGGCGCGTCCTGACAACCCCGCCTCTGTCTATCTGGACTCGAACACGCTGATCAAAGCCATCATCAAGGAGCCTGGCTGGGAGCCTGTCGCCGCCGTCCTGCGCCTGGCAGAGGCCAACAAGCTCGCTCTGATGATCTCAAATCTCACCTACGTTGAGGCAAGAGGCTGGCGCAAGGGAGAGCCCTATCCGCCAGAGCTTGACCAGCGTTGTTTGGCTGCGCTGGACAGCCCTTGGATGATCCGGGTCGAACTATCCAGGCGCACTGCCCTGAGGGCCCGTCGGTACGCCTACAGCCATCGTCTGGGGAACTACGATGCCCTGCATCTTGCTTCGGCGGTCGAAGCCGAGGCCGACGTCCTCATGACCACGGACAAGGAGCTTCTGAGGGTTCAGTACGTCGACGGCGTCTGGATTGGAGAGCCCTACCAGCTCGGCGACCCAACACTCTTCGACGCCTGATCGCGACCCCGAACCAGTCGGCGAACTCGAATAGATGACGATGCGCCCCGCCTTCGAGAAGAGGCGGGGCGCATCGTCATGCCCAGAGTTAGGAGATCCCCACGATCTTGCACTCCACGGTGCCCGTCGGGGTCGCGTTCAGGATCGTCGTCTCCTCACCGCGGACCGTGTCGCCGGCCGGCACCTCGCCCACCCGGGCTGTGTCCGTGTCCACTCGGGCGCCCGTCGCGTCCCGGTACTCCAGCTTCAGGCTGACCCGGCGGGCCGCGCTGCCGTTGTTCGTGACCGTGTACCCGATCTTGCCGATGCCGATCGTGCTGATCTCACACGCGGTGAGCTGGGCGTCGATGTCGTCCAGGCCCCGCCGGTCCATCGCGGCGCCGGCGGCGATGACGCCACCGCAGATCAGCATGGTCAGGGCCAGGCAGCCGATGCCGGTCAGGGTGAGGATCCCGGCCGTGCTCTTGGCCCAGCTGGTGGGGCGCGGGGGCGGCGGGGTGGGGTGGTACTGCGGGGGGTATGGGTGCGCCGGCGGCGGGCTGCCGGGCGGGGGAAGCGTGGTCATGGCGGGACACCGTACCGGCCACCCTGGACGGTGGCGGCACCTCCGTCGGGTAGCCGACTGCGCTGGCCCGCCCCACCTATCGGGGGCGGACCAGCGGACGGTCATGCTTGGGCGATCCTGGCCGCCCGGGTGTCCCGGATCCGGCGCTTCGCCGTCGACTCCGACACCTCGTGCTCGTCCATCACCTGCTCGACGATCCGGGCGTACGGCACGTCCCGGTCGAGCAGCTCCTCGATCGTCTCCTCGATCGTCAGCGGCTCATCGTCCTCGTCGACGTCGTTGTCCAGGTCCTCGTCGACGACCCGGACCCGCCGCCCGCCGACGGTGGCGATCCGCCCCCACCAGCCGGTGTCAGGCTCGGTGTCATCGGTGTCAGACACCTCGCTGACCTGGCGGTTGACCCTGACACCGGGGGTGTCCCCCTCGTTGGGGGAGAGGGCCCCGGATGCCTTCCGGTGCTCCACGATCCCCATGACGATCAGGAAGGCGGCCAGGGCGATACCGAGGGCGGCGGGCCCGCCCCAGCCCCGGGAGGCCTCGGCGGCAGCGATGGTCATGTGCATCAGACGGCTCCGAACAGGAAGGCGGGAACGGGGGCGATGATCGCGGTGGCGATGTCGAGCAGCACGTGGGTCATCTCGCCGATGAACCCCTTGGAGAGGTCGGACATCAGCCCGAGCGGGACGGCCGCGGCCCACAGCGGCAGGTTGAGCCGGTACAGGCCGGACGGCTTGAACTGGAGGGTGGCGAACCTGCCCAGCTTCTTGCTGGCCTTGACGGGCAACATGCACCCGACGACGTAGATCCACAGGACGCCGATCAGCGCGCCGATGATCAGGTTGATGCTGGCGCCGGCGATGTAGGCGTCACCGGTCTGGTCGAGCAGGCCCTGGATGATCCCGCGGAGCTGCTCGACGGTCCACACGTCGAGCGGCGAGCCGTTGAAGCCCTCACGGATGGCCGTGACCGCCATGAGGAAGGCCAGGCGGTCCCGGATCGAGTTCGGCCCGATGCTCATGTAGTCGACGAGCAGGGCGAGCAGCAGCACGATGAACACGGCGGTCGGGGACACGTCAGACCCCCGGCCGGTCGACGAGGAGCTGCCCGGTGGCCGCGTCGCGGACCTCCAGGCGCGGACGGTCCATCGGCTCGCCGTCGGCGAGGGCGGCCCGGGTGAGCTGCTGGAGGTGCAGGTCGAGGGTCATGTCGATGCTGGGCGAGTCGAGGTCGAGGGTGACCAGGTGCTGGCGGCGGTGGAGCACCTCGTACCGGCCGTCGAAGATGTGGAGCCGGCACCGGCGGGGGCCGGCCGGGTTGGTGGGGTCGTGCGTCATCATGGTGGTCCTGCCTTTCGAGGTGGGGGCCCCGGGGCGCGGCGTGCTGTCCAGGCCGAGCCGCGCCCCGGGGAGCTACTTACTGAGCCGGGCTTACGCCCGGTGGTCCGCTTCGCGTACCAGGTGGGCTAGGGCCGCCCCCATGCCGAGGACCGCCACCGGCAGGCAGGCGACCAGCATGGTGATCCACCACGGAGCCCGGGTCTCCCCGGCGGCGACGAGCAGGTGGTACGCGACCTGCCCGAGCGACCCAATGCCGAGCGACCCGAGGGCGGACCACTTGGCGAAGGTGCGGGCCCGGACCGGAACCCGGCCGGACAGCCACACGTAGAGGGCGTACGCGCCGTAGGTCTCGACCCCGATCGGCAGGGTGATCGCGCTGTCGATGGTCGCCCAGGACCCGGGCTCGACGATCCCGGGCAGCAGGTCGACCATCCCGAACCCGGTGAGCTTGCCCAGGCCCACCCACCCGGACCAGACCGCGACGAACGCGGGCAGGGCGAGCAGGACCACCGGCCACACCGACACCGGCCGCACCCGGCCGGGCTCGGTGGGCGTACCCGGGTGTCCGTCGCCCGCGACCTGCGGCTCCGACTCCCGAGCGGGGGCGTCGGGGGCGTGGTCGGGCAGGTCGACGTCGGGGTGGGTCTCGGCCGGGGTCGGCTCGGCCGGCACCGGGTCCGGGCCGATGGGCTCGGCGTGCACCCACGGGTCCGAGGTGGGCTCATCGGTGGGCTCGGCGAGCGCCTGGACGTGCTCGGCGACCAGGAGGCCGCGGAGCTCGTTGGCCTTGGGCACGCCGATGCGGAGTTCCTTCATCAGTCGGTTCCTCGAGGGGATCTCGCCGAGCCGCTTGGAGAGGGCCTGGGCGTCAGGGAGTAGGTCGGCGGCCGAGCGGGGGTAGATGCTGGCGGCCACGGTCACCGGGCACCCCCGACGACCTCGGACCGGCAGGGGATGCACCGGCCTGCGGGCTGCCCGACGTGGCCGGGTCGCTGGCACCGGTCACCCCCGGGCGGCGGCGGGAGGGCAGCCCCCCGGCGCTCCGGGGTGTTCTTGTTCTTCGGGATCCACTGACGCCAGTTTCCGCGCTCGCGCGGCTTCTTCTTCACCCCTTCACCACTTCGGGTGTCACCCTGGCTGTCACCCCCGGCGGCCGAATCTGACACCCCCGCGCCCTGGTTTGGCACCCCCGGCCCGGCATTCGTCACCCCCTGGACGGCGGCGGCGACGAGCCGGTAGACCCGGGTGGCCCGGCCGGCGACCTGACGCCAGACGATCCGGCCGGCGGTGACCAGCTTGGCGATGGCCCGCTGCACGGTGCGCTCGGAGCAGTCGGCGTACTCGGCGATGGTGGCCACCGACGGCCAGGCGTCGCCGGCGGAGTTCATGTGGGCGGCGATCGCCACCGCGACGTTGCGCTCGTTCTTGCCCAGGCCCTTGGTGGCGAGGAGGGCTGCCTTCACGTGCTGGCTCACCGGGCACCCCCGGCGGTGGCCGGGCGGACCAGGGCGGCGCCGGTCAGCAGGGCGGCCCGGAGGCCGGAGACGGGGCCACCGTAGGCGGCCACCAGGCGGCGGCGGGGCGGGGCGGTGTGCGCGCACGGGCGCACGTCAGCCAGAATGGCCATGGGTCAGGACCTCTGTTCCTGATCAAGGGCCCGGCCGGAGCTGCAATCTCCGTGTCCGGGCCCGACTTGCGTCGGGTGTTCAGTTGTTGGGTTGCTCGGCGTACTGCTCCAGCAGCCGTGTGACGACCTCGGCGAACCGCTCGCCTCGCTGTTTCGCTCGGGCACGGGCCGCGTCTTGTACTGCCCTCGGCACCCTCACGGTGAGCAGCGGGGTCAGGCCGGTGGCCGGTCGTCCCGGCCGGCGTCTTGCCTCGCTCATGCGGGTAAACGTACGACACTAATCCGAGTGATGCAAGTCAAGATCTGGGGGTCCGGGCCCGGACCGTCGGTGACCTGCTGACCAGAGCCGCCCCGCCACCCGAGGGCGCGGCCGGCGGCTGGAGAGTGGCCGCGCCGACAGGCATCACCCTGCACGCCACAGGCCGGGCCCAGCAACCCGCCTGACCCCGGCCTGTGGATAACCCCCGCCTGTGGATAACCGCCTGATCACGACCCCGGTGTGCTACCGGCTACCGGCCACCGCGTCGTAGAGCACCTCGGCCCGGACCGCGACCCGCACGCACCACGCCCGGGCACACGCGCCCGCACCCGAGCACTCCGGCAGGTGCCCGCGAACCCACACCATGCCCACCGGTGCCCCGCCGGCCGAGGCCACCGCGACGGCGACCGTCCGCACCTCCAGCGGCACCGACCCCGGCAGGCCGAGGTGGCTCGCCCAGTCACCGGCGGCCAGCGACAGCCGGAGCCCGGCCGGGACCGTCAGCGCGGTCACCGTGCGCCGTCCAGGCCGAGTGCCTCCCCCAGGGCAGTCAGGCGCGGATCCGGTCGGCGCGTCCGGCGCAGCACCGTCTCCAGTAGTGCCCGACCCGCTGGCCGTACCCGCACCTCCCCCGGAGCGATCAGATCGGCCTCCAACAGGGCAGCCCCGGCAGCCGTCATCCGCCCCAGGTGCGCGTACCCCCGGGCGGCGTCGACGAGTTGCTCGGCCCGAGCCCCGGGCGGCTGCGCTCGCCAGCCAGGTCGTTCGATAGCCCGCTGGTGGGTGTCGATCGCACTGTCGGCGTTCCCGAGCTCCACCGCCGCGGCGATCCGGACCCGGTCCACCAGCGCAGGCCCGAACGCCGTCCAGTGATAGTTCTGTCCGTCACCGATCCGTTCGGCGATGTCGTCCGCCTGGTCGACGAGCTCGGACACGGTGAGGTCGTCGTCCATCTGCGAGGCGCTCATGGCCGCCTGCAGCAGCAGGCTGCCGTACACCGACAGGTGCTCGTCTGCGGCTCGGTGCGGATCGGGTGGGGCCATCCGGTGGGCGACCGAGACGCACAACTCGAAGGCTCGGCGCGGCTGCCCCATGTCGCGGACCACCCCGCCGAGCGGAACGGCGGCGCAGGCCGCGAGCAGCTGGTCGCCGGTGTCGTCGGCAGCGGTGAGAGCGCGGTCGGCAGCGATCCACGCCAGATGGGCCTGGCCGAGCCGTCGCAGCACCGTGGTGGTCAGCTGGTACGCCTGGCTGACCGTGCTGGCCGACTCGGCGGTGCCGGTCTGGCGTCGGTGCCGTTGAGCAGCGCGCAGCAGCACGGGCAGGGTCTGCAGGAGCTGGTCGTAGCGGCCGTACTGCAGGGCCAGCCAGCCATGCGCGGTCGCCTTGGCCAGCTCCCTGACCGGCCGGTCCGGCCCGTCAGCCGGGCCGACGACCGCGTCGTAGCGGGTGAGCGCCTCCGCGATCGCCCCGACCTCGCCGGGCACGCGGACCTCGTCCATCTCCTGGGCGTTGGTGAGGAGAGCGACGTCGACGCCCAGGGCGTCGGCGACGTCCTGCAGTACCGACATCTTGTCGAGCCGGCGGACCCCGCGCTCGACCTTGTCCACCCACGACTTCGACTTCCCGATGCGGTCGGCGAACACCTGCTGCGACAGGTTCCGCCGGCTGCGCCAGTATGCGACCCGCCGCCCCACCGGGACGGAATTGTGGTCAGGACCGGCCACGGCGTCCCACCCGGACAGCTCGGGTGGTGTCGTCGAGCGGCGTTCGCTCGGCCTCGGCCAGGTCCAGGATCCGCTGCTTCGCCGCCTCGTGCTCGGCCGCCTGGACCTCCGCCCCGGACACGGGCGGATCGACAGCCTTACGGGTACGTCTGATCATCGCCATCCCCCTGCGACTGGTGGCCGGGGACGGCTCTACTAGGCGCGCGCCCCGGAGATTGGGGGCGACGGTGGCTGCACACATCGCTGGATTCGGATGGGACCACCGCCGCCCAACTCCGAAGATAGGGCGACGTCAGTGCGGTGCTCGTAACAGTCAGTTAGGAAATGTCAGGGTCCAGCGGGTCGATCCCCACCCGGACCGCGAGATCCCGCAGCTGGTCCGAACCACGTCGACGCGCGTCCCGCACCATCTGCCCCGTGATCTCCCGCACCGCTGCCCGCGACCGCAGCTCCTGCGACGAGATCTGGTCGGCCGCAAGGAACTGGCGAACAGCCCGGTCGGAATCGCCAGCAGCGTAGTGGCCGCGCCCCGCGTCGATGTGGAGCCGGGCACGCCGCTGCGCCCCCCGCAGCGCAGTCTGGTCCACCTGCCGCGCGTACACCGGAGCTCGCTCCGGCTCCCCGTTCTCCAGGGCAATCCCGACCCGCCATGTAGCCACGTTGGCCTGCGAAAACTCCATCCGCCACCGATCCGGGCCGTCGGCACGGCGCAGCGCCCCTTCCGCCTCCGCGTAGTGGGCAGTGGCGTCATCACCCCGGCCGAGCGACGCTGCGGAGATCGCGGCATGAAGACGCAGCAGCCCGTACCAAGACGCAAGGTCGCCGGTCGCGATGTCACCGACCTCGTCGGCCGCCGCCGCCGCGAGCGTGTATGACCGGCGCTGCGACCCACCGGTCAGCGCCACCTGCGCGACGGCGAACGCGGCTGCGGCGATCTCGTCGGGATTCCCGAGCCTCTGCGCGGCCAGCTCGGAACGCTCCGCCAGTCGCATCGACAGGTCGACATGCCCCAGGCTCTTGAGGCCTACCGCCCCGGTGAACGCCACCCGGGCCAGCAGCGCCAGGCCGGCCTGCTCAGTCTCGTCGGCGTTGGCCAGGTGCCGGGCGTCCTCCACCAGGGCGGGAAGCAGGCTGGCGTAGGTCACGTAGTCGCACGACATCCGGGCGTGCAGGGCGGCGTCGGCGCGCCTGGCCACGTCGCCGACGTCCGGAAGCGGCCCCTCCGGGTCTTCGTCGAGCGCGCGACGAATGCCGGGCACCGCAGCGTAGACCGCAAGGTCGGTAGCGTCCCGGGGCTGGATGGGCTGGGCGGTGAGGTCCTCGACCCGCACCCCCAGGGCGGTGGCCAGAGCGATGATCAGGGACCGCTTCGTGACCGCCCGCTTCCCACCTTCGATCATGGTGATGTACGCGGCGCTGACTCCCACCCGGTCAGCGAGCTGCTGCTGGGTCATGCCGCTGGTGGTTCGCCACTTCGCGATGCGCAGTCCGATGTAGTCAGCCACGGAGGCCCTCCCGCACGAGGGTGACCAGATCCCCGCACGGATCCAGCGCTGTAACTCGACCGTACGGGGTGTCGTCGATGGCTGCTACTGTGACTCGCGCGCAGGGGGCCGGACCGCACATCCGGCCCCCGTTGCTGTTCCCGGGCCCCCTCGTTGTCGAGATTGAGGTACCCGGGTACCTGAGGGGCCTCACGTTGGCCTCCGCCTACGGTGCGTGCGTGATCTACCCCGGGCGCGGTCCGATCGGCTACGTGGAGCTGGCCGACATCGTGCGCGCCCTCATCACGTCCGGGCAGCTCAAGCCCGGTCAGCGGCTGCCCTCAGAGGCATCCCTGTCGCAGACGTACGGCGTGTCCATCAAGACCGCCCGAGCAGCGCTTCGGGAGCTCCGGTCGGAAGGCCTGGCGGTGTCGGTGCGAGGTTACGGGGTGGTCGTGCGCGAACAGTTCGAGCCGACCCGGATCCTCCTGGAGGCTGGAGACGAGGTGTCGGCGCGACAGCCCACGCCCCAGGAGCGCGAGGACTACCAGGTGCCCGAAGGGGTGCCGCTGATCGTTGTGCATCACCGGGATGGATTGCAGGATCTTTACCCCGCTCATCTGTACCGGGTGGCCACTCGGTCAGATTCGGGCAGCTAGGGAGATCCCGCTCCTGACGGACAGGTGGGCAGGTTACACGATCCGGCACCGAAGGTGCGCTATTTGTAAAGAATCTGGCGTCACCGTTGCCTCACCCCGTGTCCCATAGACGAAACTCCCACGAATGGAGAGCACGTGGGGGACACGAGGCCACGAGCCTCAATTGACATCGGGACTCAAGCTCGAGCACGGCTACCTGTACCTGGCCTTGGTGCTCGCCGGAGCTGCTGCAGCCGCAGCCGGCGCCGTCGCGCGACGCGATGGCGTGGTGGCCAGGGTCGACCAGGTGCTGGCGCGGCTCGACCAGGTGGGCGAGCGGCGACGCAAGTCGGACGCGGACATCTGGTGGAGCGGGTACGCGGCAGGCTTGGAGGACGCGGCAGGGGGCGGCAGTGGCCGGCTGGCCGGTGTTGTTGTGCCGATGCGGCGCGGTGACAGGAGCGGTGACACTGGACGACGAATGAATGGATCAGATATGCATTGAATAGCTTGCGGATTCCTGCTCTGACCTGCGCACACGTCAAGTAGTTCGGAACGGTTCGGACCGTTCCGACCTACTCGTAATGCGTAGGTCGACGGTTCGATTCCGTCAGGCGGCTCGGTTCAGAAGCCCAGGTCAGGCGACCTGGGCTTCGCCGTTTCCGGAGCCGGGCGTGCCTCGTCGCCGGTGTCGGGTTGCACGGGTAGTTGCAATACGTCGCGTGAACGACCGGCTGCGGGCAGGGGCGGCCGGGGGTCACGCCGACGTGCGCCCCGCAGACGGAGCAGGAACTCTGAGGTGCCACGACTGGACTCCTTCGGGGAACTGGTAGTCGGGGTGCTTGTCGACCTCTGGCTCGGCCCCGGACCCGCCTGCCGACGTACCACGGAGGTAGGTCACCGAACCGTTACCGGCGGTGATCCTGATCGCGGCGGCGACCGGCACCTCTACACCCGGCTGGCCGCACAACTCCCACGCGGTCAGCTGCTCGGGGCGGGTCGCGTCGAGAAGCCGGTGGGCGAAGACGAGCGCGCGGGCTGCGCGTAGCCGGGGCGGCGGCATCTCGTCGGGCAGTGGCACGGCTCGGGCGTCGCGCGGGGGCACTGCCACCCACAGCATCGCCGACGACCCGGACCGATGGCTGATCTTGATCCCAGCCGGTGACTGGCCCCCGGGCTGCGTGTCCTGGCCGTACCGCTCGACGGCGGTGACGTCCGGGTGCTCGGCTGCCTCGAAGAGGGCCTGCATCATGTCCAGGACCTGGGATACCTGCACAGGGCCTCTCCTGATCTTCGGGGATTCGGGGGCAGCTCACGGGCGGGGTAAGTGTATCGGTGGGGGCGTGGATCCCTGACGTTCACCGGGCCAGGTGGGCGGTGAGGCCGCACGCTTCGGCCAGGCGTACCAGGAGGGGGTCCGGTCTGGGGGTGCCGCGCAGGACGGTCGTCAGGACGGCGTGGGCGTGCGGTCGGAGGCGTACCTCGGGTGGGGCGATCCGGTCCGCCGCGAGCAGTGCCCGACCGGCCGCCGGTAGGTCGTCGAGGTGGGCGTACCCGTGGGCGGCGTCCACGAGGTGGTCCGCCCGGGTGCCGGGCGGCAGCCACCCGTACCCGGGTCGGGTCCTGGCCTGTTCGTGGCGGGCGACGGCGGTCACCGGGTCACCCAGCGTGACCGCCGCGGCGATCCGGACCCCTTCGACGAGGGGCGGACCGAACGCCGTCCAGTGGTGGTTCTCCCCGGGGCCGACCAGGTCGGCGACGTCACCGGCCTGGTCGACCAGCTGGGCCACGGCGCTGTCGTCGCCGAGTTGCGCCGCGCACATCGCCGCCTGCAACAGCAGGAACCCGTGGACCGACCGCCACTCGCCGACCGGCTGGTCCGGCGCGGCCAGCCGGTGGGCGACGGTCACGCACAGTTCGTAGGCGCGGCGCGGTTGACCCAGTTCCCGGACCACCCCGCTTAAGGTCGACACCGCCCGCGCGGCCAGCACCTCGTCACCGACGGCACCGCCGACGGCCACCGCCCGGTCGGCGGCCACCCACGCGACCGGCGTCTGCCCGACCTTGCGTAGCAGAACGGCAGTGAGTTGGTACGCCTGGCAGAGCAGCACCGCCGACTCGGTGTCCCCGTGTCGCCCCCGGTGTGCCTGCACCTCGGCGAGCAGGCGGGGCAGCCCACGGAACAGCCTGTCGTAGCGCCCGTACTGGAACGACAGCCACCCGTGGGCCACCGCCTGCCGCAGGTCGGTGACCGGAGGATAGGACGGGCCGGACGGGGTGACGATGGTGTCGTACCTGGCCAGGACCTCCCGGATGCGGGCCACCCCGTCGCCGACCTGCGCCCCGGCAGGCGGCTGCGCACCGTCGACGGCGAGGACGAGTTGGGCCACGTCGATCCGGAGCGCGTCGGCGATCTCCCGCAACACCGACACCCGGTCCAGCCGACGTACCCCACGCTCGACCTTGTCCACCCACGACTTCGACTTCCCGAGCCGGTCGGCGAACACCTGCTGCGACAGCTGCCGTCGAACCCGCCAGTAGGCCACCCGCCGACCCAGCGGCACACTGTTGTCAGGACTGAGCATCACGCCACCGCCGCTCCGGTACGGCCTGGGTGGTGTCCTCCACCGGCGTCCGCTCCGCCTCGGCGAGCTGGAGGATCCGCTGCTTCGCCGCCTCGTGCTCCGCCGCCTGGATCGCCGCCCCGGACACCGACGGTTCCTTGCGGGTACGTCTGATCATCGCCATCCCCTGCGCACAGTGTGATCGGCTGCGTGATCGTTTGATCACACACCGATTCTTCGAGAGGCGACGATCGTTGTCAAGATTGGTCTAGACAACTATGCCAATTTAGTTCTCAGGGGTCCTATCTAACCTTCGGGTGTGATCTATCCGGCGTCTGGCCCTGTCGGTTACCAGCAGGTGGCCGACGTCCTGCGCGCCCAGATCACCTCCGGCGAGCTGCGCCCCGGCCAGCGACTGCCGTCCGAAGCCGCCTTGGCGCAGACGTACGGCGTGGCGCGGCTGACGGCCAGGGAGGCGCTCAGGATGCTCAGGGGTGAAGGGCTGGCGGTGTCGGTCCGGGGGTACGGGGTGGTGGTGCGGGAGCCGGTCGAGTCGGAGCCGGTCCACGCCGACGTGGACGACCGGATCTCGGGGCGGATGCCCAGCCCTCGTGAGCGGGAGTCGCTCGACGTGCCAGAAGGTGTTCCGCTCCTCGTGGTGACCCATCCCGACGGTTCCCAGGATCTGTACCCTGCCGACCGGTACCACGTGACCTTTCGGCGGCGGTGAGGATCGGTCCGGGGACGGGCCACCCACGAGAGCGGCGGTCATGAGCCTCAGGCGCCGGAGCCACCGGAAGCCATGAGGAGGGCGACGCCCACGAAGTACAGGATTCCGAGCACGGTGAAGGCGTAACCCAGGACGAGCCCCACGGTGGCCAGACCGTTGCCCTGCTCGCCGCTCTGGCGGATCTGCCGCTTGGCCATGTGGCCCAGCACGATGCCCACCGGAGCGAAGACGAAGGCGAAAATCAGTGACAGGAGCGCCAGAAGATTCGTGCCCCCGAGAGTGGTCGGTCGGCTCGCCGGGGGCGCCTGGTGCTCGCGAACGGCAGTCTCACTCATCGTTACCTCCTCTGTGGTCTTCACTTCCCCCAGTGATCTCCAATCTGGCCGGTCCGGAAACCCCGGGCGGAGGGGAGAGGGCTCTTGAGATCCCCTCGCCGGATCACCCCGCACGCCTGACGGTTCCGAAAACGGCGCCGCACGATCGGGGCGGTCCGACAGCTCAGCATCCGAGATATAGCATCGATGCTATGACTTGGGGTAGTGTCGAGCTGGAACCAGAAGTCCGAGAGTGGTTGGAGGGGTTGTCGAGCGCAGACTTCGCCAGAGCGGCGTTCTACGTCGATCTTCTTGCCGGCAGAGGGGTATTTCTCGGCGAGCCGCACACCAGGCAACTCGACGGCAAGTTACGGGAGTTGCGTTTCTACCTGGAGCGCGACGCGGTCCGCGTTACCTACTGGATAGCCTCCGATCGGAGAATCGTCCTGCTGACCGTGTTCCGCAAGACACGGATGCGGGAGTACCAGGAGGTCGAGCGGGCGCGGCGGGCGCTCGACCGTTGTGCGGCGGAGCGGCACACCGTGAACGAGGGGGCAGAGGGATGAGTGGTCGGGTCGACTGGAACGAGATACGCGACCGGCGGATGACGGAGCCGGGCGCTGCCGAGGCGTACGAGTCCACCCGGATCGCCTTCGAGTTGGGCCGGGAGGTGAGGCACCTGCGTGAACACAACGGCTGGAGCCAGACGGAGTTGGCTCGGGCGGCTGGAATGACCCAGTCGGCGGTCGCTCGCTTCGAGGCGGGCGGAACAGTGCCGACGCTGCCGGTGCTCGAACGCCTCGCCAGAGCGTTGAACATGAGACTCGACGTCCGGTTCGCGCCGAACGCCGATGCAGCGTGACGGCCGCTTCCCCGAGCCTGCTCCGGTAGCTTTCGGGCCACGCCCCAAGTCGGCAGGGGATTCCACCGTCACGTGATCGTCTCGTCGGCGTTGACCCCGGTGACAGCGTTCGGGCGCTCGCGATTCGCCGGCGGCAGCCGGGGTACCACGTCGAGGACGCCCCAGTGTTCGCGAGCAGCAGTGGAGACCCGCCATGGAGAGCCGTCTGAAGGTGCTGGGCCATCCGGTCCACCCGATGCTCGTGATGTTCCCGGTCGCGCTGCTTGTCACCACGGTGCTCTTCGACGTGGTCGACGTGGTCGGCGGGCCGGACTTCCTCGGCGAGGTCGCGTACTGGAATCTGAGCGTCGGCCTGGTCGGCGGCCTGCTCGCGGCGGCGGCCGGGTCGTTCGACCTGCTGGCGATCCCCTCCGGTACGCGGGCCAAGCGGGTCGCGTTGACCCACGCCGCCGCGAACGTCGCGGTGATTCTGCTCTTCGCCGCCGTCTGGGTGGTACGCCTCAACGCCGACTCCCGGGCGGCCGGGGGTGCGCTGCTCGCCATCGAACTGGTCGGGTTGGCGATCCTCGCGATCAGTGCCTGGCTGGGCGGGGAGCTTGTCGACAGGCTCGGTGTCGGGGTGGACCGCGACGCCCACCTGGACGCCCCCAGCTCGCTACGCCCCGCCGGTGCGGCAGGTGGCCCCGGCCCGTCCGGCGGCCCGGGTGCCGACGGCGGACCCGGTGCGGGTGGGCACCGGACGGGGGAGGGGCGGTGACGGGTCGGGGTGCCGGTGACGGGCTGCCCCGGGTCGGCCCGCCGGAGATCGAGCTGACCGAGGCCGCCGACGGGTGGCAGGTGATCGTACGGCTGCCCGGGGTGGCACCCGAGGAGGTCGCCGTCGAACTCCACGACCGGGAGCTGTGCGTACGGGCCCGCTCCGAGGCGGAGGTCAACGCCGACCAGGGGATACCCGGCGGGTCCGAGACCCGGGGGTTCGAGCATCTGATCGACCTGCCCGCCCCGGTGGACCCGTCGGCCATCGACGCGGTGATGGACCACGGGTTGTTGCACGTCCGGCTGCCCCGGACCACCCCCCGGACGATTACCGTCGGCGGTGCCCGTCGGACCCCAGGCCCGGTGGGCCGCACCGTCGACACCGTCGACCCGGCCGCCGACCGGGAACTACACGCCCCCGACCCGCCCCCGGGCGACCCCGACCGCCGGTGACCGGCCCGACGACGACCCCGGCCGTCGGGTCACCCGGCCCGGCCGGTGCAGTCGGTCCACTCAGCTCACCCGGCTCGCTCGGGCCGCTCGGTCCACTCAGCTCACCCGGCTCGCTCGGGCCGCTCGGTTCGCTCGGTTCGCTCGGTTCGCTCGGGCCGTTGGGGGATCTGGTGCCGGGGGTGGAACGGATCGCCGTCCTGCGCGCCAACGCACTCGGCGACTTCATCTTCGTACTCCCCGCACTCGACGCGCTGCGCGCCGCGTACCCGAAGGCGGAGATCGTGTTGCTCGGTGCGCCGTGGCACGCGAACCTGCTCCGCGACCGGCCCGGCCCGGTGGACCGGGTCCTGGTGGTGCCGCCGGCCCCCGGGATCCGGGTCGCCGACCCCGGTGAGGCCGACGGGCAGGTGGACGGCTTCCTCGCCGAGGCCCGCGCGGAACGCTTCGACCTGGCGTTGCAGCTGCACGGCGGCGGGGCGAACTCCAACCCACTGGTCACCGGAGTGGGCGCCCGGGTCACCGCCGGGCTGCGGGCCGAGGACGCGCCGCCGCTGGACCACTGGATCCGGTACGTCTACTACCAACACGAGGTGCTCCGCTACCTGGAGGTCGTGGCGCTGGTCGGGGCGGGCGCGACCACCCTCGTACCGAGGTTCGCGGTGACCGACGCCGACCGGAACGAGGCCCGCGCGGTTCTCGGCGACCCCGACCGCCCCCGGGTCGCCCTGCACCCCGGGGCCTCCGACACCCGCCGCCGCTGGCCCGCCCACCGGTTCGCCGAGGTCGCCCGGGACCTCACCGGCCAGGGGTACGACGTCCTGATCACCGGTACGCCAGCAGAGCGGGACGTCGTCGAACGGGTGGTCACCGAGGCCGACGCCCCCGTCCGCCCCCTGATCGGGGCGTTGAGCCTGGGCGCGTTGGCCGCCTGCTACGCCGACTGCGCGGTGGTGGTCTCCAACGACACCGGCCCCCTGCACCTGGCGGCGGCCGTCGGGACCCCCACCGTCGGCGTCTACTGGGTGGGCAACCTGATCAACTCCGGGAGTCTGGTCCGCGCCCGGCACCGGCCGATCGTCTCCTGGACCGTGCACTGCCCGGTCTGCGGGGCGGACTGCACCCGGGGCCTCTACCCGCACCGGGAGGGCACCGGCGAGTGCCCGCACCGGGACTCCTTCGTCGCCGACGTCCCCGTCGCCGAGGTCCTGGAAGCCGCCCGCGAACTCCTCCCCTGACCCGCGTCCCGCCCCCCCCTGCTGCGTCGGCGGTCGCGGCGGCGGGTCGCGGCGGCGGGTTGCGGCGGTTGCGGCGGCGGGGGTTGCGGCGGTAAGGAGGGGACCCTTCTATACCGTATGCGTTAATAGGGGGCCCTTCCTTACGGCAGGTCGGGGAGGGTGGTGTGCCAGGCTTCGGGGCCGCGGTCGGTGACGGTGGTGGGGGATTCGAGGTGGTACGCCCCGCTGGGCAGGACGCCTGCGCCGCCGTCGCGCGCCAACACAGCGAGTTGGGCGGCCACGTCCTCGCCCTGGTGGTCGGCGGGGACCCGCCGCCAGAAGTCGAACCCGCCCGCGTCGACGAGTTTCGCCCTGTCGAACAGGACACAGCCACCGATCCAGGACACCTTGTACGCCCGCCACGTGTCCGGTGGGATGTCCAGTTCGGCGGTGACGTGGAGCAGGTTCGCCGCCGAGTGGATCTGCGCCCGGTCCCACTCCGGGGTGTCGGGGCGTACCCGTTCGGGCACCGGCCGCCCGGTCCACTGCTCGTAGTGCCGGTGGGTGTCGGGGCGTACGTCGTCGAGGTAGGACAGCCCGTGGACGGCGTTGCCGACGAACCCGCACCCCAGCTCGTCGAGGGCGGTGACGAGTCGGCGTACGCTGCCCGGTTCCAGCCACACGTCGTCGTCGAGGCAGAGGACGTACCGGGCTGCCGAGGCGGCCAGCAGGTACGCCCGGTGCTCGGCGAGCCCGCGCCGGGGCAGCCGTCGGGTCAGCAGCACCGGGTGCCCCCGGTGGCGTAGCGCCCGGACCATCGTGGCCGCCGCCGGGTGGGCGTACGCCGGGTCGTCGTCGGACTGGTCGCTGACCACCACCCCGAATCCGGGTACGCCCTCCTGGGCGGCCAGCCCGGCCAGGGTGACAGCCAGTTCGGCGGGGCGGTTGCGGGTGGGGACGAGCACGTCGAGGCGACGTTCCCGGCGGAACCCTTCTGGCGTACCGGGGTCGAGGGGCCGGTTCACTGTGACGGGTCCGGTACGGTCCGACCCGACGCCACCCCCTCCGTGCCGCTCGAAAGCCCCTCGCCTGCCGGAATCCGTTCGCCCGCCGGAATCCGTTCGCCCGCCGGAAGTCGTTCGCCCGTCTGGGGCTGTTCCACCGCCGGAATCCGGTCACCGGCTCGGATTCGTTCGATGATGGCCGAGGTGGAGCGGTCCGGGGTGTACCCGAGGGTGCGGACCTGACCGCCGAGCCGACGTACCAGCGGTGCCTCGGGCACCAGCTCGGGCGGGTAGTCGCCGCCCTTGACGTACACGTCGGGTCGGACCACCCCGATCAGTCCGGCCGGTGAGTCCTCCCCGAAGACCACCACGTGGTCCACACAGGACAGTGCGGCGAGCAGTGCGACCCGGTCCTCGACGGGGTTGACCGGCCGGTCCGGCCCCTTGAGCCGCCGTACGCTGTGGTCGGAGTTGACGGCGACGACGAGCAGGTCACCGAGGGTCCGGGCCTGTTCCAGGTAGCGGACGTGGCCGGGGTGCAGGACGTCGAAGCACCCGTTGGTGAAGACCACCGACCGCCCGGCCTCCCGCTGCCCGGCGACGATGGTCGCCAGTTCGTCGGCGTCGACGACGACCGGGCGGGTGTCGTCGCCCGGGTTGCCGCCCAGCGCCCCGAGCAGGTCCTCCCGTCGGCAGACGCAGGTCCCGGTCTCCGACACGGTGATCGTGGCGGCGAGTTGGGCGAGCTGTGCGGCGATCGGCAGGGGCGCGTCGGCGGCCAGGGCCAGGGTCATCGCCGCCAGGTAGACGTCGCCCGCGCCGACCGCGTGACTGGCCGGGACGGGGGTGCTGTGGCTGCGTCTCGGGGTGCCCTCGGCCCCGCCGACGATCGCCCCGTCCGTGTCCAGGGTCACCGCCACCACGTCGGCCCCGGTCCGTCGGCGCAGTTCGGCGAGGCGTGCCTCGGCCAGGACCGCCCTGTCGACGCCCTCCCCGGTCTCGGCGTTGACTGTGACCCCGGTGCCGGTCACGCTCAGCCCGTCCCCGGTCATCGCCACCCGTCCCTCGCCGGGCGTCGGTTCACCCCGGGGACCGGTGTCCGAGGGTCCGGGGTCCGAGGGTCCGGGGTCCGAGGGGCCGGTGTCCGAGGGGCCGGTGTCCGAGGGGCCGGTGTCCGACCCGCCGGTGTCCGACCCGCCGGTGCCCGCGAGGCCGGTGCCCGAGAGTGCGGGGTCCGAGAGTGCGGGGTCCGAGGGGCCGGTGTCCGACCCGCCGGGGGCGGTGCCCACTGTCAGCTCGGACGGGCCGTCGGTCGGGTCGTGTCCGGGGTGGTCGAGGTGCAGGTCGTCGGGGGCGGTACGGCGTACCCCGGGGCCGCCGACCCGGGCCAGCAGCCGGGTCGCCTCGGCGAAGCTGGGGGTGACCACCGTCGGGGCGAGCCCGTGCCAGTCGGCCAGGTCGTGGGCGTCCAGCGCGACTGTGGCGTACCGGTCCCGAGCGGTGATCAGCCAGGCCCGCACCGGGGCGGGCAGGGCACCGAGCCCGTAGTCGCAGACCACGAGGGTGGGCGCGGCCCCTGCGGCGGCGGCCTTCAGCTCCTCGGTGGCGCAGTCGAGGGCGGTGAGCAGCCGTTCCACCCCTTCGGCGGTCAGCGGGTCCGGGTCGCCGGAGTCCTCGCGGAGCAGGATCTGGTCACCGGCGAGCATCCGTCGTTTCACCGGGGTCGGTCGACCCGGTTCGTTGACGGTCCGGTCCCAGACCCCCGCCCGGTCCAGGCAGTCGTGCAGCTCGTCCCCGGCGGCGTCCCCGCCGACGGGCGCCACGAGTACGGCCCGTCCGCCCAGCGCGGCGACGTTGACGGCGGTGTTCGCCGCGCCGCCCGCCGCCGAGATCCGACGTCGGAGGGTGAGTACGGGGGCCGGGGCCTCCCGGCAGAGCCGTTCGGAGTCGGCGAACCGCCAGTCGTCGACCATGGCGTCCCCGATCACCAGTACCGGTCGTTCCCGCCAGCTCTGCACCACTGAGGCGAGCCGGCCCTGTCCCGCAGCTGCGTGCGCCATGGGCTGCGGGTCCCCCGGCCCGCCCCGGTCAAACCTGTCGACGAGGGCACCCCGCCGGGGGTGTTTCGGGGCACCGGGGCAGGGAACGGATTTTGTCGGGACACGGAGAGGAGAACTCGGATGACATCGACGACGTTGCAGGGCAAGCGGATCGCGTTCCTGGCCACCGACGGGGTGGAGGAGGTCGAGTACGTCCAGCCCCGGGAGGCGGTGGAGCAGGCCGGGGCCAGTGTCGAGCTGGTCTCCCTGAAGCCCGGCACGATCAGGTCCTTCGACCACCTCGACCACTCGAAGGCGTACGACGTGGATGTGACGGCCGCGGACGCCGACCCGGGCCGGTTCGACGCGCTGGTGTTGCCAGGTGGGGTGGCGAACCCGGACTTCCTGCGGGCCGACCCGGACGCCGTCGCCTTCGTGAAGGCGTTCTTCGACGCGGGCAAACCGGTCGGGGTGATCTGCCACGGCCCGTGGACCCTGATCGAGGCGGGGGTGGTCGGGGGCCGCCGGATCACCTCCTGGCCGAGCCTGCGTACCGACCTGACGAACGCCGGGGCGAACTGGGTGGACGAGGAGGTGGTGACGGACGGCGGACTCGTCAGCAGCCGCAAGCCTGACGACCTGCCTGCCTTCTGCGCCGCGATCGTCGAGGAGTTCGCCGGGCGGCGCTGACCCCACGCGCAGGGGCGTCGCCGGTGGCGCAGGCGTGGCCACCGGCGACGCCGGGCCGAAGGGCCTCCTGGGCCGGGACACCGGCGTTCGACGTGCATGATCCGGGGCGTTCGGGAAATCCGGTCCGGGTGACGACGAGCGACGCAGCCCCGGTGTTGAATCCGCGACAGATCCGCCTGCTGATGGCGGGCCTGATGACAGGTATGTTGCTCGCCGCGCTGGACCAGACGATCGTCGGTACGGCGCTGCCCACCATCGTCGGCGAGCTGGGCGGGATCGACCACTACTCGTGGGTGGTGACCGCGTACCTGCTCGCCTCGACCGCCTCCACCCCGCTGTACGGGAAGATGGCCGACCTGTACGGCCGCCGCCCGGTGTTCCTCTTCTCCATCGTGACGTTCCTGGTGGGTTCGCTGCTGGCCGGTCTGTCGCAGAACATGACCCAGCTGATCCTCACCCGGGGGGTGCAGGGCATCGGCGCTGGTGGCCTGATGACGTTGGCGTTCACCATCATCTCGGATGTGGTGTCGCCCCGGGAACGGGGCCGCTACCAGGGGTTGTTCGGGGCGGTCTTCGGGGTGTCGTCGGTCGCCGGACCGCTGGTCGGGGGCTACTTCGCCGAGACCAACTGGCGGTGGATCTTCTACATCAACGTGCCGTTGGCGATCCTGGCCATCGCGGTCTGCACCCGGGTCCTGCGGCTGGTGCCGTTCACCAGGCGGGAACACGCAGTCGACTGGCTGGGGGCCACCCTCCTGGTGGCCGGGGTGAGCTCCCTGCTGCTGGCGCTGAGCTGGGGCGGCAACGAGTACGCGTGGGGAAGCCCGGCGATCGTCGGGCTCTTCGTGGCCGGGGCGGTCCTGGCGGTGCTCTTCGTCGTCAGGCAGGCCCGTGCCGCCGAGCCGATCCTGCCCCTGCGGCTGTTCCGGAGCCGGACCTTCTCGCTGGCCAACGTGGCCGGGTTCGTGCTCGGTCTGGTGATGTTCGGGTCGATCATCTTCATCCCGCTGTACCTCCAGATCGTCAAGGGCGCCTCCCCGACCCGCAGTGGTCTGCTGATGCTCCCGATGATGGTCGGGATCATCGGGACCTCGATCCTCACCGGTCGGGCGATGAGCCGGTTCGGCAGGTTCAAGTGGTTCCCGGTGGCCGGGTCGGTGGTGCTGGTCGCCGGAATGCTGCTGTTCACCAGGCTCCAGGTGGACAGCTCCCTCGGGCTCGCCTTCGGGTTCATGCTGATCATCGGCGTCGGGCTGGGGTTGTGCATGCAGTCGCTGATCCTCGGCGCGCAGAACGCGGTGGACCCCCGTGACCTGGGTGCCGGAACCTCGTCGGCGACCTTCTTCCGGTCCCTCGGGGGCGCGTTCGGGGTGGCCATCCTCGGCGCGGTGCTCTCCGCCCGGCTCGGCTCGGCCCTCGCCGAACGGCTGCCCGGGGCGATCGCCCAACTCCCGCCGGACCAGGCGGCCGAGGTGGCCGGGGCGGGCGGCACCGACATCTCGATCAACGCACCGGAGACCATCCTCGCCCTGCCCGATCCGGTACGCGCCGCAGTGCAGTCGGCCTTCGTCGACTCCCTGCACCTGGTCTTCCTGACCGCCGGGCTGGTCGCCGTGGTGGCGGTGCTCGTCACCCTCGCCCTGCCTGACGACAGGCTGCGGGGCGCGGGACCGCAGGGGGCCACCGGCGGGGCGGATCCGCTGGGCGGCCCGGCACCCGCAGCCGGGGGCAAGCCGCTGGCGAAGGAGTCGAAGGGGGAGGCCGCCGCCGACATGCAGTCCAAGAGTCAGACCATGATCTGAACCCCGGCTACTTGAGGATCAGCCGGTTGGTCTGCTCGAAGACGTCCAGGTCGGCGAGGGTCTCCGGGACCGACAGGGAGAGCGGTTCGGGCAGCTGCCCCGGCCGGAAGAAACCCGCCTCGGTGGTCTCGTCGGTACGCCGCATCAGCTGCCCGTCCCACTCGTCGACCCGGAACGCCGCGGTGAGGACCTGGTACGTGTGGCCGTACATGTTGGTCTGGATCCGGTCCGGGCCGGTGTAGAGGGCGAAGGCGCTGACCCGCAGGGCCCGCAGGCCGGTCTCCTCGCGGACCTCGCGGACCGCACAGTCGCCGATGGACTCGCCCAGCTCCATCGCCCCGGCGGGCAGCGCCCACTGGCCGTTGTCGGAGCGGCGGATCAGCAGGACCCGCGCCGCGTTGTCCCGGACGACGGCACGGGCACCGACGAACATCAGGGTCCGGTCACCGGCCAGCGCGCGGAGTTGCCCGACATAGGAGTCTGCCCAGGAAATACTCACCCGGACAATCTAGGGAAGTTTCTCCGCCCCGGTCCCGGATTTCGGGGAAGGGCGGCCCCGGCGTTCGCACCGCGCCGGGGCCGCCCGTCGTCACGGGGGTGTCCCCGCCCTCCCATTGTTGCGAAAGTTCCTCGCGGGTGTCGCGTCGACCGGAAAACCGGTCCGAACCGATCGGCCGACGATCACTCGCCGGTGGTCACCAGCACCTTCCCGACCGCCCCGCTCTCCACCGCCCGGTGCGCGTCGGCCGTCGCCGTCAGCGGATGCAGGTGCAGCGGCAGACCGGCCGCCTCACCGACCCGGACCGCCCCCTGCGCCACCGCCGCCGACACGTCGGACACCGCCCGCGCCTTCGCCGCCGACGGCTCCGTGTAGACCAGGACGAACTGCCAGCGGGCGTTCGGCACCATCGAACGCCGGATCGGCACCCGGACCTCGTCCCCGCCGTCGTCGGCGTACACGCAGACCGCCCCGCCGGGGCGCAGCAACGCCACGTCGGCCTCGGCGTTGCGCGCGGCGGAGACCTCCACGATGGTGTGCACCCCCTCCGGGGCGACCGCCCGGACCTCGGCCACCACGTCCTGCTCCCGGTAGTTGACCACGTGGTCGGCCCCGGCCGCCGCCGCGAGCCGGGCCTTCTCCGGGCTGCTGACGGTGGCGACCACAGTCGCGTCCGCCCACCTGGCCAACTGGATCGCCGCGTTGCCCACCGCCCCCGCCCCACCCTGGACCAGGACGACGTGGTCGGCCAGCGCCCCGGCGTGCAGGGCGTCCGGCACGAACTCCCCGGCGGTCAGACACCGGTGGGCGGTCAGGAACGGGATCCCCAGAGCCGCTCCCAACTCGAACGAGGCGTCCCCGAGCGGCACCGCCTGCCGGGCCGGGACCACCGTGTACTCGGCGGCGGTGCCCCACTGCCGTTGCCAGGCGGCCTCCCACACCCACACCCGTTCCCCGGTCAGCGCCGCGTCCACCCCGGCACCGACCGCCTCGACCACCCCGGCACCGTCCTGCCCGGGGATCTGCCAGTCACCGACGGCCGGCCCCTGTCGGCGGGACTTCCAGTCGGTCGGGTTCACCCCGGCCACTGCCAGACGCACCAGCACCTCACCCGGGCCGGGCTCCGGGACCGGCCGGTCCACCAGTTGCAGGACCGAGGCGTCTCCGCCGGTGTCGTACACGATCGCTCTCATCCGTACCTCCCGTCGGTATCGCTACCCGGATCGTCCCCGGTCCTGCCGCATCCGGCGACCCCGCCGGACAGGTCCGCACCGCCTCGCACCACCGACCCCGGCGACCCGGTCCGCACCGGGCCGGGTCGCCGGGGGTACGGAATCAGTCCGTCGCCGACGCCCGGGTGATGTACTCGATCATCTCCGGGCTCGGGCCGCTGTACTCCTGACGGATCTGGTCGGCGTTCTCCCCGTACATCTTGTACAGCGAGTCACGCAGGCCCGGGTCGTTGCCGTGGAACTCCGCCAGCAACTCCATCCAGCGCTGCGCCAGCGGGCGTACCCGAGGGTCGGTCGGTTCGGTGCCGGCCTCCATCTCGGCCTGCACCTGCGCGATCAACCTCGGCCACTCCTGCTCCACCGCGCGGATCGCCTCCTCCCCGAGGGTGGCCCGCCGCTGCTCCAGCGCGCCCATCTGCTCCTCGGTGAAGTAGTTGCGCATCGTGTTCTCCACCTTCTTGACCTCCTCGATCACCGCGAGCAGGTCGACGGACGTGGGCCGCCCGGCCGCCTGGACCGCAGGCAGCAGCGCCGCCAACCGGTGACGCAGGCTGCCGAGTGCGGCGAGCTGCCGGTCCACGTGAGCCAGGTGGTCCCGCAGCAGCGCGACCAGATCCCCGCCCGTCCCGGACCCGCCCGTTCCCGGTGCGGCCGTTCTCGACCCGGCCGTTCCCGGTGCCGTCGCTCTCGACCCGGCCGCCCTGGACGGTGCCGTCCTCGGCCCGGCCGGGTCGGTCCCCTCCGGGTCGCCGTCGAGCAGCGCCGCGATGGTCTCCAACGACAGACCCAGCTCCCGCAGGGCGACGATCCGGTACAGCCTGTCGACGTCCCGCTCGTCGTAACGCCGGTGCCCGGCCGACGTACGGGTCGACGGGCGCAGCAGCCCCACGTGGTCCCAGTGGTGCAGCGTGCGGACCGTCAACCCGGTACGCCGACACAGCTCACCGATCCGCCAGCCCGATTCCACGTCGTACTCCCTCTCGCACCACCGCGATCTGCGGTGGCAGGAACCGACGGTAGGACCTGACGTGGCGTCAGGTGCAACCCCGGAACCGGCGCACCGAGAGCGAGCCGGGCCGGACCGAGCCGATGGGCCGGGCCGGGCCGAGCCGATGGGCCGGGCCGGACCGAGCCGATGGGCCGGGCCGGACCGAGCCGATGGGCCGGGCCGGACCGAGCCGATGGGCCGGGCCGGACCGAGCCGATGTGACGAGCTGAGAACGGAAGAGCACACTTCG